>JAIKVR010000021.1 GCA_024685545.1 Eubacteriales bacterium
CAGGCGCCGGAAAGCCTTGGAATAGATGATCCGCCCTCTGTCTATCTCGTAGCTGGTATAGATATCGCTGTCAGGTTCCTGCTTAAGACGTCCTGCTGTATCCGCGCTTAAAGCCGCCGCTTCTGCAAGCGTCTTCTTTTCCTTTTCTTCTTTTTGTCTCCGGATATTATTCAGCATAAACTCTCCCAAATACATTATATCACTAAAAAATCCAATGTCCGAAAATTCATCGTAATATAATCTGCCACGCAAAATGAAGACGGTCCGCTTTGTAAAAAACACTTTCATGCAATAAAAAAGAGGGGCTCCTGCCCCTCTCAAAGCATTCTATTAAGAAAAGAACCTCTTGATCTCTGCCTCGGCAGTTTCAGGGCTGTCGGAGCCGTGAATGATGTTCTCGCCTGTGGAGGTGGCGAAGTCTCCGCGGATCGTGCCCCCCTTGGCTTCATCATAGTTGGTCGGTCCCATAAGATTGCGCATGCCCTTGATGGCATTATCGCCTGTAACGATCATTGCGACTACCGGTCCGGACTGCATATAATCCAGAACGCCCGGGAAGAAGGGCTTGTCTGCGATATGGGCATAATGCTCACGCAGTATCTTTTCATCCAGCTGGATCATCTTCATGTTTTCGATCTTGAATCCTTTTTTCTCGATGCGGGATATGACTTCACCGATCAGTCCGCGCTTTACGCAGTCGGGCTTAAGCATGATGTAGGTTCTTTCAAAAGCCATTTTTTTCTCCTCAATTAATATAATTGTCTGAATTATTGTATCACACCGCCAGCTCATTTTGCAGAACTTACGTCCCTGTTTGGAATAAAAGAAAGGATACGAGCCGGTTCAGGCAGATGCTTTCCGCCGGTATCATTTAAAAAAAGTCCTTATTGATATGCGGCGATTTCTTTTACTGGCGCGGATTTGCGGCTAAATAATCGTTCAGGTAGCTTACGATCTCATCAGTATCTACCCCATAACTCTCACAGCAGAATTCCAGGGATTGGATCATGCTTCCGGAGCACTGGAAACATACATCCAGCTTTTTCTGGAGCACTTCAAGGAGCCTGTCGTCAACGGCAGCCAGCTGACCGACCGAAATGTTCTTCGTTACTAATGTCTGCATTATTATTTCTCCTTTATTAAATTACGAGATTCCTGAAAAGGTATTCTTCAATAATTATATCATTCCTACCGGCTTTGTCATATACAACGAAATCAGCATAAGTCCAAAAGACTATGCAAATGGCACGTTTCATGGTAAAATAACACAGAAACAAAGGAGTGCGCCATGGAAAAACTCGATCCGAGCCTGACAAAGGAAGAGCAGGAAAAACTCGATAAAATCAATTTCGCCAAATGGAACAAGGTACGCATCTGCTGTGCCGTCATTACTTTTGCGATGATGGGATTCTGGCTCATCAATACTTTTATTCTGCACATCCACACCTGGCCTTATTTCATCGCCAGCTACGGCACTTTCGTAATCTCCGGGTATATGACCTGGCAAGCCAAACAGAACATGATGAAGCTGAATGATGAATATGCCGAAAAAAACGGCTTTTTCGAAGAGAACCCTTACACCAGGCACTATCCCAAGGAGGAGCGCCGCCGCAGGGAAGCCGAGGAGAGAGCTAAGAAGGAAGCCAAAAAAAAGGCTATGGAGAAATACAAGAAGTAACACCAAAGCGGTTCATTTTATGCACGCACAGCCTGCGTGCTTTTTTATTGCCGGATATTCTATACTGAGATCCAGTCATACTGTTCGACACCGGGTACAATCTGTTTGTTATTATATCCGACAGTATCCGTTAGAATTTTAATCAAAAATATGACGAATAATAAAGCTATCCGGCTCATGTTCGTAAATAATAGTATTATGAAAAAGACAATACTGGCAAGCGCCTCACCACGAAGAAAAGAACTGATCGCATCACTGCCGATACAGATCGTGTCCGTCATTCCTGCAGAGAGCGAGCTTCCCTATCAAAAGCGCCTCTCTCCGGAAGAGAATGTCGCAGCGATCTCAGCAGCCAAAGCAGAAAACGTGTCAGAAAGAGCTGTCGGAATAGAATATGATCTCATTATCGCTGCCGATACCATCGTCGTCATTGATGACAGAGTCCTCGGAAAGCCGAAAGACGGAATGGAAGCCATCAGCATGCTGTCCTACCTTTCTGGACGCACACATCAGGTCTACACAGGTGTAACGATCCTATCAGATGACAGGAAGATATCCTTCGCAGAAAAAACTGATGTCACGTTTAATCCGATGAGCGGAGATGAGATATTCGATTATGTCAAATCAGGTGAGCCGATGGACAAGGCCGGTGCTTACGGAATACAGGGCAAAGCCAAATTGTTTATCAAAGAGATCAAAGGAAGCTACGAAAATGTCATCGGACTTCCTGTCGCTGAACTCTATCGTGTGCTTTCAGCCGAGCAGCTTATCTGAGTAAACCGTTTAAAACACCGAAGCAGAATTGCCGGAAAACAAACGCTTATACAGCCCGATCAGACCAGATCCCTGATCTGAAATATTCTCGGGAAAATCATCCAAGAAAAAAGCCGGTAAAAGCCGGCATAATTGCAACGTACGGTATCACACGAAAGCATCAATAATTCTTTTTTTGAACTTAAGCTACAGCATCTCCCTGAACGTATTCTTTGCTGAGAGTATATCCCAGGGAGTGATCATCCCCTTTACTTTCCCTCCTGACCTCCCCGACTCAGTCAAAAAAACGATCACAAGCCGTTTCTTTCCCTTTTTATCCGAAAACATCTTTTCTACCGCTACCGGTGAAGCTTGTGGGGAGGCGAAGTCGAAATATTCCCCGCTGTGTGCATCTACTGAAAGGAACTCCTCGAAATCACCGACCTTTGTCGCCTCCGAAAGCAGCGCCCCGCCGTATTTAAGCGCGTAGGAGAGGAGAGTGGATATGCTGAACACTCCCGTAAGCTTTCCTTCATCGATGATCGGGGCGTGAGAATAACCTTTCTCAGCCATCGTTGACAAGGCCTGCGCTACGGCTGTGTCTCTCGATACGGTAAAAATATTCTTTATTGCCAGGTCCTTGGCAGTAAGAGGGTTTTCGATCGTTTTTACTATAGCCCTCAGGTCTTCGATCACTTCGTCCGACGGCTGAAACACATATTGTCCGTTTTCTACCGGATAATGGGTCAGTACATTCCTCATCTCCCTGCAGATATCCAGCCTGTCCTTAAAAACTGCGCCTTCTCTGGAATTAAGGAAACGAAGCACGCAGTTATCATATTTGTCCCCGGCTCTTCCGTATTTTTCGAAGAGCACTCTCTCAAGTTCTTTATAAAGGTTAAGGAAGTCATCGGCATTCATGAAAATCACCTCACCGCTGATTATACCACAATTTAACCTATATCTTTCGCTACGGCAGATACTTCATTACGGCCGTTAAAGCCTCTTTATGCTTTCGGTATATATTGCGTGATGAGTAGCCTACTTTGTTCGCGATCTCATCCCAGACCATTCCATCAAGGTAACGGAATATTAGGATTCTACGATAAAATGGATCCTCCACTTTCATGATCGCGGATGAAATCTCGTCGTATGCTTTACTGAGTTCTATCATCTGCCATATCATTCTTTCTTTAAGAGCAATGAGAGCAGCATCACCGGTTAAATTATCTTTCAACAAAAGAGAACTACTGTCCGTGTAGGAAGGCCGCGCAATTGCCTTTTCAAGTTTATCTATGCTGTCGTTTAGAAATCCGATACTGATCCCTATATTGACCGCACGCGAAAGGTATTTCTTGGCTTTTTGTATATTTGCGCTGTCCCACCTCGTATTCACGGTAACAGACATATTCTGCACAGTCAATTAACACCGACCTCCGTTTATTCGAACATGCGTTCTATAACACTATATCATCGAATACTCTGTCGGTCAAGAAAATTCGATGTATCAGGCATTGAACACTCCCGCCACTTAGAGAAGTTGGAGATTCCTGCTTCAACGCTGCAGCTTGCATACGGCGACGTATCGCCGTACACAGAGGCCGCCGGCTCCACAGGCGTTGTGGATTCGGACAGTTCCTGCCCTATCGTGATGGTATGTGTTGTATTAGATTCCTATGCCGTATCCCTCATGTACTCTCTGAGCCCTTCTTTAAGGATGTTCATTGCGGCATTTATGTCGCGCTGGTGCGATGCCCCGCAGACAGGACATACCCAGTGACGGATCTTAAGATCCTTTAACTCACTTTCGGTATTACCGCACACATGGCATGTCTGACTTGAAGGAAACCATCTGTCGACTTTGATCAGTACCTTCCCCCGGTCACTGAGCTTGTACTCAAGGAACTTAAGGAACATCCCGTATCCGTTGTCCAGAGTGGCTTTACCGTTGCCGAATTCTTTTCCCGCCATCGCCTTTATGTCCAGATCCTCCACACAGACTATGTCGTACGAATTGGCTGTCTTCGCTGACTGCCGGTGGCAGAAGTCCTTCCTCTGGTTTGAGACATGGCGGTATGCCTTCGCTATCTTTATCTTCTGTTTCTCGTAGTTTTTGGACCCCTTCTTCTTATGCCTCAGCCCTCTCTGGCGTTTTGTGAGGATGTCCTGAGCTTTCCTGAAGTATTTCGGGGAACCGCAGATATTGCCCTTTGAGTCGGCATAGAACCCGTCGGACTTGTAGTCCAGTCCGATGGCCTTACTGATATCAGGCGTATAGATTGCCGGGACATCATCATACTCGAAGCAGCAGGAGATATACACAGTATGATCCCTCTCTATCGTAAGGACAGCGCTTTTAAGTCTCCACCCATCATGGACATCACGTACAGGTACGATCCTGACTCGTCCGAGCTTCGGCATGACCAGAAAGCCCTCTTCTATCCTCAGGTTGTTGTTTACACACATGGTGGTATATGACCATCTTGATGTATGCTTTGACTTGAACTTGGGGGCTCCCTGTTTCCTGTCAAAGAAGTTCTTAAAGGCTGTATTAAGATGTCTGAGCGACTGCTGGAGATCTATGGAATCGACTTCACTGAGCCAGGGCAGCTCATCCTTCAGACCGGTGAGCCATTCCGAAAGATTGCTGTAGCTGACAGAGACGTGTTCCTCCTGGTATCTGTCGTTCCTGTATTCGAGAGCTTTGTTATAGACATAGCGGCAGGAACCGACTGTGTTCATGGCGAGTTCAAACTGATCATCTGTCAGATACTCTCTGTATCTGTATGCCCTGTTGCCCATGGCGGTACTCCTCTCTGTGCTGTTATTGTAGCACAGGAAGGAGTATTCTGCAAACATATGTTCGATTTTCTGTCTTATACTTGTCAAAAAGAACAGACATAGACGAAC
>JAIKVR010000022.1 GCA_024685545.1 Eubacteriales bacterium
GCAGTCAGCGAAGACAGCCAATTCGTACGACATAGTCTGTGTGGAGGATCTGGACATAAAGGAGATGGCGGGAAAGGATTTCGGCAACGGTAAAGCCACTCTGGACAACGGATACGGGATGTTCCTTAAGTTCCTTGAGTACAAGCTCAGTGACCGCGGGAAGGTACTGATCAAAGTCGACAGGTGGTTCCCTTCAAGTCAGACATGCCATGTGTGCGGTAATACCGAAAGTGAGTTAAAGGATCTGAAGATCCGTCACTGGGTATGTCCTTTCTGCGGGACATCGCACGACCGCGATATAAATGCCGCAATGAACATCCTTCAGGAAGGGCTCAGAGAGTACCTGAGGGATACGGCATAGACATGTAATACAGCATACCATCACGATAGGGCAGGAACTGTCCGAATCCACAACGCCTGTGGAGCCGGCGGCCTCTGTGTGCGGCGATACGTCTCCGTATGCAAGCTGCAGCGTTGAAGCAGGAATCCCCAACTTCTCTAAGTGGCGGGAGTGTTCAACTAATATCATCCCTTCCCATGGCAGCTCCCAGCTCAAACACTTTTCTGCAGTGTTCTGGAAATACTGTCCTGTGGCGCTCGTATTTAGCCTCAGCATTGAAGAACCAAGGCCAGTCGGTCTTGCTGTAATCTGAGAGCTGCTGTGTATCTCCGCTCACAAAGATTTCAGTCGGCCCGACAAAGCGGGTCATCGTCTGCTGATAGCTTTTGAGCAGTTCTGAATAATAATCATCACCGGCATTGCTGGTCATGATAAGAAGGACAGGAATAGGGTGTTCGTTGCAACACGGGGTTTCGCTGCTGTATGTCAGATACTGGAATACCAGCCGCTCATAAAGCGCGCGGAATGACGACGTAAGATTTCCAAGGTAATTTGGCGAACCGATGATCAATCCGTCCGATCCGCGGATGGCTTCCAATACCGCGGTCAGTCCGTCTTTGCACATGCAGTGCCCTTTGTTCTTCTCTTTTTTGCATCCAAAACAGGAGATGCATCCTGTATATCTTTCCAGACGGAACAGATCGAATTTTACCACATCTGCTCCCGAGGATTCCGCGCCTTTTATTGCTTCAGCGATCAATGTATCGGTGTTCCAGCCTTTTCGCGGACCCGCATTTACAGCAACGATTTTTTTAGTCATAATACTTGCTTCCTTCCATTAATTATTGATTATCTATCATCAGGGAAAACCCTCCACAGTCGTAAAAGCTGAACAATCCAGACGATGTACCGATTAATTCATTGCTCATACTGGCTGCAGGCTGAATCATCAGTCATTTCTTCACAAAACAGCAAAAGACAATTCTAATGAAAAATGGGCTTACCAATATGCATTCTCGTACGCCAGGCGGGAGGCTCCCCGTCATCCGCCCAGTATTCATCCATCTCACATATTCTATTGTTTTTTAGTTTTATAAAACTCACGACATGATACGATGAGCTTTTATCCGGAGGGAAAACATGCCCTGCCAATATTAGGGTGTCCCCGCTTTCTTCAATACGTTCGATACTTCCGTCCCAATCTCCGGGGTAATCGCAATTTGCTTTGATATACTCGGAGACGGTAAACTGCTCATTGGTACATATCCAGCGAATGACTGCGTCTTCGGAGAAGAACTCCTTAAGCCTATCCCTGTCCTTCGCTAAAACCTTATTCCAAAACTCAATAATGTTCATGTTATTCACCCATTTTTGGCCCGTTTGCGTTTTTGTTTTGGTGCAGGAAGTTCGTCATACATAGCTTCCAGTAATTCTTTTAGGAAAACCTTATCCTCAATATTGTCCACCAGCAGCATTTCCTTGCCACCTTCATAGGGCAATTCCATCTCTGCGTACGGCATCAGCTCCAAGGCTACTTTAACAGGCTTAACGAGAAATCGGTTATCATAAACACCGCCTACTGCCTTTCCCCGTAGGTAGATTATATATTCTCCCATCATTGCCCTATAGGAAATGTTGTCCAGCAACGATAGTTGATCTAATACATATTCCAAATAATCTCTCGTTGATGCCATATCTTTCTCCTCTTAAAAAAATCATCCGACATTATTATCGGGTAATCAGATAATCGTGCCGTTGCAGTCTGTTATCATCGTGATACGAGTTTCAGGAACTTGGCAGCATTCATCTGCTCATTCGTTACATATTCCCCATCAGAAAACAGTGCATATGTGGTAACGGGAGTAGGTGCATTCTGTGCGTCGGACTTGCTCTGCAGATGTATCGCCATGAACTGAATGCCGTTGTCTTTTGCTGTCTGTTCAACGATCGGCACATACTTTGCGTTGAACGGGCACTGATCCGTATAGTAAATCACATACCCTTTCCCGTCGACATGCGGGTGCTTTGCGCATTTTTTAAAAGCAGGCTTGGCTGCGTCTTCGGTAAAAGGTAGATACCAGAGTTGGATACCGTTATCAGCCTCGTCGCAAACAGAAAAGCCTTTGTGGGTCAGATACTTCGGGTCGGCCAGAAACGGTTTTTTTTTCGCGGCAGCCAAAATGCACAAACCTTGCCTGTCCTTTTCCCTGCTGTCTGCGATGCACTCCGCAAGAAGATCATTTGAATAGCCGTGCCCCTTCAGGGCACCGGAGACCCATAGACAGTCTATATACATATACCCGTCTGCATCGATCGGATTCCACGCGTTTTCGGCAGGGATATACTCGATAAAGCATTTTCCGCGTTCAGTGCTTTTCAGGAATACAAGGCCATCTTCAAATCGATCGGCGAGCCAGGCTTTTTTTGATGAGACCTGGATATCCTTGTTGTTTGAGATGGCGCAGCATATATGCTCATTTTCCAAATTGTCTTTCGTCACTCTTATGTATTCCACACAATACCTCCTATTTTTAAAAGACTAAAGACTATTTTTTGCCTACATAAGTCTCTTATAGATATCCAGCATGCTATCTATCTGATACTTCAGCAAAAATGCCGCATCGTTGTACTCGGGAGTGTCTTTGACAGCTTTCAGAAGAGCGGGATAGTACGTCTCTGTTTCCCGGATCATTCGATAAATACGTTCACGGCTTAATCCCCAGGACATAGTCGTCAGATTATTACAGCGGTCGATACACTTCACGAGTGCTGCTTTAGGGTTGTCTGCAAGCGCAGCGTAGTATGCAGCCATGACTTCATCGCGGTCTTTATCGGTGGTCTTTTCATGAGACATGAGCCTGACTATCTCTTTGACTTCGCTCTTTACCGGCAGATCATCAGTCGTAAATCTGCTGCCATCCGTTTTTTTGCAGTCTTCGACCACATCATGAAGCAATATGCCCGCGATGATCTCATCGTCTCTGATTCCCATAGCCAAAGCATGACATGCCATATTCAGCGGATGATAGATGTACGGTGTATTCGGGCTGTTTTTTCTTGACTGTCCCTTATGCGCCTCCACCGCAAAATCGACAGCCATGATCGTATCGGCCATGTTAAGGTTCTTGGCTGTGGTCTTGACAAAGGTTTTCATATGTTCCCAGTCGAAAATCGTATCTTTTGTTTCAAAGACACCGTGTTTTTCTTCAGCAAGCGCTGAGACCGATACATCAAATATCCGCTAGCTTTATCAGCTTCGCTGTCTCCGGCAGGTATTCATCTCTTTCCCAGGATGACACTGCCTGAAACGTCACATCCAGCTTTTCCGCCAGCTGCTCCTGCGTGAGTTTTCCTTCTTCTCTGAGAGACCTGATATTCGATCCAATGCTCATGTATCTACTCCTCGATCTTAGTTGACCAGTGCGGATTGTGATCGTCTTTGATCAGAAACCTTATGCCCGAGTCATACTCGATTTCGAATCCGTTGAACTTTCGGTTTAGTTCATCTGCCGCCTCAGGAGAATCTACCGGGAAATAATCCATGTAATTGCAGTCATTACCACCCGACATATCGTGGAACTCTGAGTTTTGTACCAGGACATACCCGCCGCATGATTTGCATCTGCACAAATAACGTTTCCCGTCATCCCATGTGTGCAGAATGTTGCCATAGGCATAGCTTCCATAATCCTCAATGAGCTTCAGCTTCATATGCCGATATGCTTCGACGGGATCCTTCATTCCGAATCCTACACATGCTTTTTTCATTTCTCCGCCCTCCATACATGAACATAATATAGGGCATTAAATGACAATTGTAGCGTGTATGGGCTGAATTTCCAGCATTAAACTCAAGCTGCACTTGAGTTAACTTATTCACCCATCTCACGTTCGTCCTGGACAAATGTGAGATGCACTCCTTTTTTCTCCCGTATCAATCTGTTACATGATTAAGCCTTACAGCGAGCGTTATAAGTTCTCTCTCCCCTTCGATCTCAACAGGATAAGGATAGGATTCTGCGCATTGATCAAACTTTACCATGGCCTTCTCTGCTTTTTGCGGATCTTTTTCGACCAGCAGTGCATATAAGTATTCCGTTCGCAGAACAGATGGATATGTCTTCATCGCTTTCATGATAGTCAGCAGCTCATCAGACCGCATCCCATCCAGGATTTCCTTCCGGTTTTCGGAGATCATTTCCACATACATCCGATCACAGATCATCAGATTACGATACAAACCGACGATCCCGTTTTGCCCGGAGAGAAGCCGTTCGATCAGTGTATCCGCTTCCTCAAATCGATGCTGATCCATCAACCGGCTGCATGCCAATACGCCGAGCGTAGCATTTATCCCATTTTTCATTGACTCATCAGAAGGAACCTCAAACCATTCATCAGGCATGTCCTTTAACCGGATCCCCTTTGATGTCTGTTCATTCACTCTTATCTGAATCCAAAATGCCCGGACTGCTTCCACGCTGCGGGAAAGATCGAGTGCGTTCATCCCGTCATTGTTTACCGGACCCATTTTAACAGGCAGGCCGTTCATCAGTGCGAAAGCCAGCCCGATGACTGCAGATATCATCAGGATTGTCCATAAAAGTGAACGGTCCGGGCAGACGAAAGACAGCCCGAAACATGACATAGCCGTGATCAGGTTGATAATCACACCACCGAGATTCTACAGCATCCACGGCATCTTCCCGTCTTTCAGATCTGGAGGTATCATCAGACACTGGCCGCCGGTTCCCGCGATGTTAAGCTTTTTGAACTGTACCCGGCCGTCCAGCTTTACCCACATCAGGTTAAAAATCCGGAAGGAACTGAACCGATAACCGGTCATCAGTCCGAATATCAGATGCCCTGCCTCATGGATTATAATCTGTATAATCATTACCATGTACATACCGATGATCATCAGCAGAAAAGATATAAAATTCACTGCGATGCTAATCCCGGTTTGATCCTGCCGATCCAGATACATTAAGATAACTACACCACAGGCAGCACCGATGAGCATGTACATCAGGATGCTGATCCATTGTCCTTTGTTTTCTGTATTCTGCGCTTTTTTACTGTTATGCATGAAAACTCCTATTCTCTGTTTTCCTGCTCTTCCATCGAAATCGTACTACAATCCATTTTGATGAAATATTACCTTCAAATATATCTGCAACAACAAGGAACGATTTGCATAAGGTCAATTGGTTCACCATCAATCATTATCGTTATATTTCACCCAATGGTGTCACCAGTTTTTCCATTTCTCCTTGTCAAATCCACGTAATTTCCAATCAGCCATCTTCCATGTTCTTGCTGAAAGATCCTGTTTTGCAATTAGTGTTCATTTTGAAGTGTATTTTAAATTATCTGTAACCAGCCCTATTTAAAACCCAGTCGGATACCTGTCTGTCTTCCCCGTTTGTTGAGATATAGTCCAGCACATTCTGTCTTTGAAGAGCATGTTCCACCAACTCTGCGTCCGCTTTTTTCATGAAACTGATAAAATCGATCTGAGAGTTATTTCTCAAGTCTTTCAATAGTTTCGTGTCTCTGAGCTTTCTTTCAGCATCCTGCTTAGGATATCCCTGTCCGAAAGTCTCGGAAAACAGTTTTTCTATCGTTCTCTCGCAGTTTTGCTCTCCAGTAAATGTATAGCCCTCTCCCAACGGCAGAGAGATCACATTGCCATTATTGATCTGCGCAAATAAATATGCGTCCATAGGCGTCGGTGCATATCAGCATATTAGCCCCGGAATGCTGTTGCACGCAAGCATCATTCCCTGACCCGAAGAACATCCCGTGACAATGAAATCCAATGCACGCGAAGCAATCAGTGCCCCTATTTCCAGAGAGATCTCTATGTATGAATACTTGCCGGTTTCCTCGGGGAAACATCCGAAATTGACGACTTCATGTCCTTCAGCATACCGTTTCGTCGCATCATAAAGCAATTCATTCTTACCAGTCTGCGAACTTGCCTGTATAACCCCGATTTTCATTTTCATCTCCTATGAAAACATACTAATACAATACTATCATTTTTACAGCACAAAAAAAATGACCTCTTCATGTTAGATTCTCGGTCTAGCTTTTGGAGGTCATTTCGTTATTCTGCAGAGCTAATTGTTATTGATCAGAAAAAAGAAACAGAGCTTTTTTATTTTCTGCTGTCGCGGGGCTCCGTATAAAACAATTCAACTGCTTTTTCATAATCCCCGCTGTGAGTGTTGTAGAATCGACGCTCGTTTCCGAACCTGACAACAGCTATGTGTGAGTCCCGATACACAGTGATACGATAGTCCTCTCTGATACAGAACTCGATCGATCCTGGTGACGATAGATCATCTTTAGAAGTGCTTCTTTTCCGCCAGGAAACCAAGTCCAGATATTTTGCCAATTCGCTTCCGTCCACGTAACCGATACAGATCGAACCGTTTTCCTGTTTCCCTGCAGGGGGACAATAAATAGTCTGTATATCCGTCATGTCCGCAGCGAGCGAACAGGCATTTTCATAATTCAGGAAGGAAAGATCGGGGTCACCGGTCACATTGATCACTCCATAATACTCCCTTGCGGCCTGTAGGCATTTTTCGCTGCTGGCTCTTGATCCGGAAATATCCAGAGCTCTTCTTCTGATCGGCCACGGGAATTTTGCCTGTATGTCATCGGCATAATAGCTTCCGTCCCTCGGTTCCCAGTATTCGACCACACCATAAGTCGAGGATCCGTTGTTATTTTCAGACGTGTCAAAGGTGACAGCTGATGGGACATGCGATCCGGTTTCAACTTTGACATCGATTCCGTCAAAGCTGAATTCTTCATAGAGCACCCACACATAAACTGTGGTCTCATTTCCTGATCTTGATATCAGCATAACATCATAATCTGCAACGATGAAATGTCCTTCAGAGCGTGATGAACGATGATGTTCTGCAACCGCCATATCCAAAGATGTGCCAAGCTTCCCTGACAGGCTCCTGCTTGACAGCGGATCTGTCATCAGGCAGACTGCCAGAGCGATGCAGGCAATAATTGCCGCCAGAATGATCCAGAATGCAGGCCTTTTGTAATTAAGGACCCCTTTGACCCGATCTTTAACACCCGTTTCCCCGAAAGCAAGCGGACAGGCTGCGATTTTCTTTCTAGGGTAGCTACAGTCCAGAAGTGCCTGTGAATAAGCAGCCAAATCGGCTTTACTCATATCACTGATGACCTTTTCATCACATGCTGTTTCGATATCCCTGCACAGAAGGATATATGCGAGCCAACATAGAGGATTGAACCAGTACACCGACAGTAGCAGGAAACCTATCGGCTTCCAGAAGTGGTCATAACGCTGCAGATGAGCCTTTTCGTGGCGAATCACATGGACCAAAGTCTCCCCACCTAAAGATGACGGGACATATATAATTGGTTTGAAAATCCCGAGAATGAACGGGGCTCTGACCTCATCACAGGTGAAAATCCTTTCTCCTGCCTGAACATACACAGAGACCGTTTTCTTCAGTTTCAAATAACTTATCAGCGTATATGCCAGCATAACCACGACGCCGGCAATCCATACGACTGCTGCGACAGGGATAACGATCTGCAACGGGTTTATGCTACTCACCGGATCGGGAGTAAATGACTCAGCTAAAAATGGATTAATCACCTTATTGATGGATTCTATCCCAAAATCGACAGACGGTTCCTGCCGGAATGCGATATCTCTAGGTATCGTCTCGCTGCTCGGTATCAAACTGAGGCTGCTTTCAAACGAAAACGGACATAAAAGGCGGATCGCGACAAGGCCCCAAAGAAGACACGATAACCATCTCGGTGCCTTCTTCAGCATTACTCTTGCCAGAACAACAGCTATTATCAGCCAGCTGGCTGTAATACTCATATTGAGTACTTTAAGAAATACTGCGCTCATGACTATCCCTCATTTTTAAAAGAATCGATCATCCTCTGGATCTCTTCCGCTTCCTCTGAAGATATGCCCTTCCTGGAAATAAACGAAGCGATAAAAGCAGGCAGAGACCCTTTGTAGGAATCCTCTATGATCTGCTCGCTTTTAGCTGAATAAAAATCCTTGCGCGAAACCAGTGATTCGACTATACCGTCTTTATTCTGAAGCAATCCCTTTTCACAAAGCTTCCGCAGCACCGTATATGTCGTCGGTCTTTTCCAATTCAGTTCTTTCTCACATATTTTTGCAAGTTCCCCCGATGCAATCGGTTCATGCTCCCATATGATATCTGCAAAACGTTCCTGTATGGTTCCAAGTTCAAAGCTTTTCATAAAGCAATCTCCTTTCAGGCTGTTTATTCGGATAAACATCACTTGTAGTTTACTCGAATAAACTAATCATGTCAAGATAATATCCTGAAATTAATAATTTATGCGAATCATTAGAATAAGCGATGCTGTCTTTTAGCACCTTGAAGAAAACTTATCTCTTAATCGAAGTAACTGATAAGAAGTAATCAGATTTAGAAGCATATTTATATCCGATCGGGATTTTTGACTGGTTTTCGCGCAATTACACCCAATGGGGCATAAAATATGCCTTCACCCGAAAAGAAAGTGAAATCACAACGAACACAATTGCTGAATTTTATAACAAACCACCGAGTTATTGACTGACACAACGGGAATTTGCCATGCACTCTCTTTAATCTGATTTTGGTCTATGACACCCCTCCAGTATTTTCTCAACGAAGTAGGCGTATCTTAAGAAGAAACCGTCATCCATATGAGGCAGCTCGATGTAGATGTGATCTTTTCTTCTTGAAAACAGAATATTCGCCTCGCCAGGTTCATACAGATATCCCACTTCCTGTAGGTCTTTTTCTTTCAGGGTAGTCACTATCCTGACAAAATCATCTTTTCGAGGACCTGCGAATCCTAGCCCAATTAAGTCTGCTTCTTTTCCATCCAATTCAAAACGAAAGGCGTCTTCAACTCCTCTGTCATATTCAACGTAGAATGCAAATGAGTGATCCAACAGCTTTTTGCGCTTTCTGCTGTTGCATTTCCTGAAGTACTCCCATTTTCTGACGATTTCGGCTTTCTTTCCCTCGGTCAGCATTTTCGTCCAACACCTCCGGAAGAATGCGCTTTTTCAACATTCATAAACCTGAAAGATACTACCGCGTCTCACAGTTTCATTCCATGCAGGATCATAGAAAGCGGATAACCACTCTGATCTATTGAAAAAGCGCCGCTTATATCATAATCGAACTCCTGAAGTCCTGTTATAACAAAACCGTTATTACACATTCCGGATATGATCTCTGACATCGGATGTGTATAATCTGTAAACGTCTTTGAACGATACTTCTTCAGTGTCATATAATACATACCTTCGTTTCCGGTCCATTTATGTTCAAAGTAAGAAAAATGACATTCCATTCTATGCTCCGGATCAAACTCTGCATCGCCTTCCGTAGCGAGCATATTCGTGCAAGGATGCTGTTCGTTAAGCACAATCATGGCTCCGGGCTTCATGCATTTTGCCACTATCTTAAAAAAGCGATTCAGATCTTCAAACCAGCATAGTGTTCCTATAGTAATGATCACAATATCAAACTCTTTTTCGTATCGCTCGTCAATATCATATATATTCACAGCTTCAAACGTACAAGGCAGGTTTAGTTCTTTTGCCATTTCATTAGCAAAAGCGACCTGGTTTTCAGCGATATCAAATCCTATTCCCTTCAAGGCTTTTCCGCTCTTCACCAAGGAAAGCAGCTCCCGACCGTTATTACAGCAAAACTGACCGATCGTCTTTCCTTTGGTATCGACGTTTCTCAAGATATCAACCATTTCCTTTTCAAAAAAAGGATAATCTTCTTTCTGTATTCGCTCAGTTATATCGGCACCCCATGACGGATCCCTATTATCAAAGGCCTCTTCCCAGGCTGCTTTATTGCCTTCAATATACTTTTCCATGAACTCTCCTCTCCGCTTTCGTATGACCGGTCATAATGCATGTCAAGTGCTGTCCAGCAAACCGGATTCCTTCCTATGAAACAATACTTATCGATTTTTAGCTTTGTGATATCATCTAGCGTGTACGAATATTATGTTTGTCATGTTTTCCCCTTGCGATTTTGCAGAATCATAATACTCTGGAGCTATCAAACGTCATCATTCCGTTTGCTTTATTTCAACGAAATCATATCCTATGGTGACTTCATATACCGTTCTATTTCCGAGCGAATCCTCAAGTATCAGATTGGTTTTTCCTCCCCTGACGAGTTCAGCATTGACCATATAGTCCTCTACCGCATCGTTGTACTCTATGCGGGCACTGCCGAAGCGATCGTCTTCAAGATATGCCCGATAGCTGTCATCAAAGACCGCACCTGCGCTCCCTCCGTTTACCACGAGAGTCGTCTTATAAGTGATCTTGTTTGTGAAAGAATAGACTGACGCGGCTGCTATCAGGACAGAACTGATAACGATTCCGGTGATTTGTATCTTTCGGTTTTCGAAGATTTCGATGGGGTAAAGAAGCAAAGTCACAAAGCAGAAGATGGTACTTAAAAGATGATGAGGTGGATAATAAAGCGTTTTCCCTAAAAATCCTGCATAGTGAACCGCGAGAAGCAGCAAAACAGGCGTTAAGATCAGCAACCCCCACCATTTGTTTTTCTTCATATAGTACCCGGCAAAACCCATAGGGAAAGTCAACAGGGTCCAAATAAACCAGATTCTGTAATATGCGAACAAACCCCATCCAAGGTCGGAAAAAGGGACTTGGATTAAATAGACCAACGGTTGACTGATCAGGAAGAACACGAAGCACTTCAATGCTGAATCCATGGGAGAAGAGCTGTTCATAATAATGACGACCCCAAACAGGATCCATACCTCAAAGCTAATGGTGATATCAGCGAAAGACGTGTCCCCTGCGGAAGGGATCAATGCCATGACAGAGGTATAGATACCTGCGAAAATCGCAAAAAAGATCAGCCTTTTCCATGACAGATTAATTCCTCCAAACAGTTTTCTGATAAGACGTATGATCAATGCTTCATCAACCTCCGATCTATCGAATTTGTATGACAATTTTACTACACCCCAAAATATTCATTTAAGCATTTGATGACAAAAGCACTGGTACAAATACTGATATCCGGTACCTGCGCAGTACTCATGGTTACTCTTAGTCATCGGAGACAGGAATCGTTATTTCGCACGCATAGTCCTTTGGATATGCATTTTTTGTTCCTCTCAGTTTCCAGTAATCCTTCCAATATGACCACCATTTACTGGCAGCTGTTTCTATTTCTTCTTCAGTATATTCTCCCTTTTCCCCTACGATTCTTATCTCATTTCCGCCAACTATAAAACCCACTTCGTTACATCTGGCACAGAGGAGATGTCTTGCTCCCGAAAGCGTTTCCAGACCGGAAAAATCTTTAACGGGAATTCTGTTCTTAAAATCGTTCAACAACAGCTCCGCCTCTTTTATATCGTCAAAGGCCAGATCATACGTATCGACAGGATAGATGATGGAATCATCATCACGGAAACGTTCATGCCAGTCCTTTTCATCTGTATTATCCAGGGAAACTGCGAAAGCATGACCATAAAAGCGGACAGCTAAAACATCTGTAGTATGTGTTTCTTTTTCGGGTCTTGATTCATCAAAAAGCATCACGTCGCAAAACTGTACCTGAACCATATCATCTTTAGAATTCCACCAATGCCAAGAACCCACTTCAGATATTGCATCAGCCAGTATGTTGAGTGTTTTTTTGTTCATATATACTCCTTCTGTACTGCTAGAAAACCGTCTATTTCTTTGTCCTCGTTCTGAAATAGCTGTGGTTTACTTTTGAACCCACATATACTATAACATGACAGAAATAATTCTGGAAACGATCCAATGGCTGCTCTAATCGTCGGACGAGGTCATCAAGTGTTCAGGAACTCATTTTCTAAGCATGAGATGACTTTTATAAAAGCGTTATTCTTCCACAAATGGAGGGGAAGATATTGCGGGAAAGTTGAAAACAAACGATTCTTAATGTAAAATCTGTGTAGAATAGACAGCCATCAGCGCGAAAAATGGTTCCGGCAGAATCTGTCTGTTCAAGATAAAGAAAACGACCGCCATGCTGCTTTGGGAAGCATACCATCCTCTGATGAGGATGCATCCGTAGTTGCTCAGAGCTGATTCATTGGCCTTGTTTAGGAATAAAGACGGAAGGTAAACAATGAAAAGAATTGCTGCAATGATTATTTCGGCCGTGCTCTGTTTAAGTCTTGTCTCATGCAGTGGCGAAGGCGGAGAAGATCTGTCTTCCGAACCGTTCTCCGTGAAATACGAAAACCACTCCCTGAGTGGCACTTTGGGATTCATAGCGGAAGGGAATTGGTACCATCTGGGTATCAGCAAGACTTCGGGAAACGTTGCGGGCAACGAGATAGGCTTCGTGCATGCCACCAAAACAGATGATATTCACAATGAAGGATCGGTATTCATTGGGCCCGTGGAGATGTATATAACCGACAGCTTCGAAGGGGACACTATTCAAGAGAAGATCCGGTCCTTCGTACGTTCCTATGCTCAAGGGGATGAACTTGTGGCTGAAGGAGAAACCACCGTCGCAGGTATCAATATTCTCAGACGCGCAGGTATCGAAGGTGACGACCGCTATTCCAGAGCGCGTTACTGCGGAGTGGGTGAATTCAGAGAAGGGATCCTCGTTATCTTTTACGATGTCAACGTGAGTGGTCAGAACGCAAAAGAGGATGCAAAAACCTACATTAAGATCTTTGAAGATTGGCTGGGAACTCTAAATCTGGATGCAGCTAACGTGTCCGATGCTTCCGGAGATCTTCCTCTGTCGAATGGCATGACCCTCTCAGGCTTCCCGGTTAAGCTCACAGACGATATGAGCCTTTATATGGACAGTATCGACGGGCAAACCAGCGTCGAGTCATTCAATGACGAAGATGAGCTGTTTAAAACCAAGGTATCTGTTTCCGGCGATAAGGACAGCCAGTTCATGTACTTTGAGGGATTTCTCGCCGAGTGGAAACACAGAGAGCTTAACGAAAAGGGACCTGATGATCTGAAGGGCAACTTCAAATGGTCGGTATACCGCTGTGAAGATCAACCCGGTATGGCGATCGCCACAGCCAAGAGGAACGGCAAATACCTATGCGTCAGCATCGAAAGTCACAGCATAGGAGCAGGTGATCAGGCCGCTGTTGACGAATGGCTTACCAAGATGGATGTGAAGTAATACAATGATGCAGAACAAATACTCCGCAGAAATCGATTAAATGTTTTCTGCGGAGTATTCTTATAGTCTATTCTTCGCAAATAACACAATAATCAATCATATTTTATAAATACAGTTCCGTTATTCCAGAACACATCGATGCTACTGAAATTGTCACCGTCTATACTGATATGATTCTCCAATCCTGTTCCATGCTACGATTGGGACGTTAAGGAAATGCAATCTCATGCACCACCGTCTTTGTATATTCCTCATGAAATTGGGAAAATCACAATGAAACAAAAGCGCAGTTATTGTTCCATTGTGCATATCGATTATTCTTTCACAAGCCGAAAAGAATGCAATTGAACAATGTGCATCAGACTTTATTATCAGGTACTCTAGTCTACACTCAGCAGATCGATCTTCTTTTTTCTCAACATGAATATATATGCTCCTGCGGATACGACAGTATCGAACGCGTTGCCAATCCCAAACAGCAGTGCGATGCTGATCAGCGTCGGTGTCCATTTTCCGGTGATATAGAAAAGAAAAGCTGTCCCATAATAAATGGTATTCGTCGCTACCGATTCGAACAACATGTAGTTCGTTTTTCCCAGACCGTAGAACGTTGCATCAAAGATATTCTGAAAAGCAAATAAAACATAGAATCCCAGCAGGATCAGTACCAGTACAAACAGCTTGTCAACATCGGAAAACTGCAAAATGTGCGTCATAAACGACTTCCATAACGGAATAGTCAGGCACCAGATAACGCAAATGCCAAACGTTATCGCAAAGTAACCGAGCGTGTTTTTTCTGACATTGTCTTCACTTTCCGCCGTTTCATCCTTTATCAATTCGCCGAGTTGAAGTATCGGCAACAGAAGCCATCCCCAAATGAAATTGTTGGCAACCCAGTAGGTTCCCTGTTCGCCGACGATGTTTACCATACGCGCTACCATGAGCATATATGCAACGTTTCGAACAAAGGATTCCAGACCAGAGACCCCTCCGATTTTCAGGAACTCCTTCATCCAGCCAAAATCAAGCTTCTCTCTTGTAAATGCTTTAACGTCCTCATTGTGCAGCAACAATAATGAAATGACGAGAATCAGAATGTTAACGATTATATTCGAATACCCGATACCGTTTACGCCAAGGTCCATCGATACCGGCAAAGTGGATATAAGGAACGTATCAAATATAAGTGAAAGGATGAGTCTGGTTACTGTCAGGATGTATATGTACCGACTTCTGTTTACAGATATCAGTGCCACAAGTGTAAACTGTGCGAGTATCAAGAAAACGTTTGCGATGCTTTCGATACGGATATACACTGCAGATGCGGCGATAATGGTTTCATACGCCGCCATCAACGCAAGCAATTGCTTGGCGAAGACGAACACGACTGTTGATAGGATAGCATACACTACGAGAGACACGAGCAGGCCCGTGCGTACACAATTTGAGAATGCCTTTTTGTCCTCCTTCACTTTCCCGAAGAAATGGAACAGAGGAAGAATGATTGCTTCGCTTATTACCTCATACAGAAGATTTACCCACGAAAGCTGTCCTGCTATCGAAAACGACCAGTCACCGGGCAACTGTCCGAGAAAAAACACACGTACCGTATTATAGATCGTCGGACACAACCCAAGTACGAGCAGTGCGAGATACATTTTCAGATTTATATTTAGAATAGACTTTTTCAGCTTATCCATATATACCTCTCTAAAACGTTAGAACAGTTTATTGTTCCACATGAATCATCTGTTTTGTGATACCAAATACAGATCTTTCTTCAGAATGATCTTTTCATCCGTTCTTTTGATTTCTGCAAAACCATGTTTCAGAAACAGGCTAATTGCTGGATTATCGATGGCTATATCATCCAGAAGAACTGGAATACCATTTTCTTTTGCTGCATTACAAAGGACTTCAAGGCCCTGACTTCCGTAACCTTGGCCACGAAACTCAGAGTAGACGATCACGTCTGCGACATATCCATCGTATTCTGAATCATAGTGATACGCGATCTAGCCAACGAAATCGCCATTCTCATTTTTCAGATACCTGTAATAACGCTGATTGTCATGATTTACGATCCAATAATCATACCAAGGCTTCCATTCGTCTTCAGGGAAAGGGATTGTACCTCCCCATGCGTGATTAAAGGACATTGTGGCTTCATCACAAAGCATCCTTTGCCTGAACCATAATTCTTCGAATGCAGGAATGACTGCTTCAATCATTTTTTCTCCTCAGGAATAAACAATTCAAAAGATGATCTTCTCCGGTCGGTGTGCGAAATATACCTTTTGGGGAGCGAAAGATAGGATCTGTTTCTAAATGTTTTCATCTTGGTTATTCGTTGCGAATTGCTAGTTGCAAGCTATCGTCTGATGGTTTATATCGTCGTCGTACTCCGCTTTCCAGTAATGATGATCATCTATCTCTCTAAACCGGATCCTTGATATATTATATTGATGCTTGAAAGGATATTTCATGAATACAAATATATGATCATCCGACGCTTTTGAAAAACCTCCCAGTGAGGCCTCTTTAATCTCATTTCCCGATTCCAGTTCCGATTGAAGTATGTGCTTCATCCCTTCGCTTAATCTGCCTATCAAACTGCTATTAATCATTTTTGATACCCCCGGATAATAAGACTTAATCAATTGCTTTGTATTATTATTCTGCTTTCCGACTTGCTGAATCCGAAGCCTTTCCAGCTAAGATTCTCCACTTATTGTTTTGGGTCGTTTAAGAAACAGCGTCTCAGCACATCGGTTCAAGATAGCTCACAGTTTTTCCGGTTGAAATGGCATATTCTATCTCTGATTTTGTACTCGAGCCAATGTATCCGCCAACGTTGACAACATAAATCTCATCTGCCATATCAATCTTCCTCTTGTGCATGTCATCCAGCATTTCCTTAATTCCTTCATTCCACACCTCAGAATCTCCGGAATGACCGAACAACCCTACACTGATCACGATATTGCCTTCCAGTGTCAGCCGTTTCTGAGCCTCAAGGAACGAGTCTTTGAACCGTGTGCTTCCGCACAAAGTTATGACTTTATATTTTCCCGCCTTATTTCGTTTTGAATTGACCTCTGCAATTCCCGGTTTCCCAGTATCCTGACAAATCGCCGTTTGTGGTTTTTCTAATATCTCTATGGATTCTTCGAACGTTACAGTGTGTACGAGTTCTTCCCAAACATCCTCATTGTAATACTTTACTGTAGTTTCACCGGACATGTAGTCATTATCAAAGGTTGAATTCGTCCCTTCAGGAATGATCACATCATATCCTCTTTCAAACGCGGATTTCACAGTGGCATCGATACAGTAATTCGTCTGCAGACCGATGATCATCAGTCGCTTGTCTGTCTGCTGTTTAAGGTATTCTTTAAAATCTCTGTTTCCAAAGCAGCTGTTGATCGTCTTGATGAATACTTTTTCTCCCTCTTTCGGCGCTATCTCATCGATGATTTCAAAGGCTTCGTCTCCGACCGACATACCGCTGGCAGGACCTGCGTCATGCTGAACAAAGACAACTTCAACATTGTTTTTTCTCGCGATATCTACCAGTTGGGCTGTCCTTTTTATGAACGTATCAAAGGCATATAGGTCTTCGTCAACCAATCCTTTCTGCATATCGATAACTAACAGAATCACTTCTCTGCCTCCTTCTCAAAAACTGACCCGGTGATATCCCGACGTACCGGAATAAGTCGCGGTCTACTCAACTTCTCCGACCGTCTGAAATTCGATATCCTCTATCGTGAACTTCTTTTCGCTGATTTTTCCAGTTAATGCTCTGTTGATGAAAAACTCATCTGTCATCAGGACAAAGAGCTGTCTTTTTTCTTCATTGACCAGATAGTACTGATGATCCAGAATGTTGATCATCTTGCCCATCTCCTGTGTGCCGAAAAGAGGGATGCCACCAAACAACAGCGCAAACCATCCGATGATCAGATCCACAACGGTCTCTCTCTTGCTGTTTTTGATCTTGGTTACGGTCAATCTGATGATCTGAACCCCGGGAAACTCTTCGCGGATGATCTTTTCTTTGATCCTGACTTTTTTCAACCGCGATAATCTTCCCTGATCGCCATACTTTCTCAGATCAATCGCTTTCTTCGTCACAGAGAGATCGATCGGATTTCCATCATCCAACAGGTAATCTATGCTTACGTTCAAAACTACTGCAAGCGCTTTTAGGTTCGCCACATCAGGCATTCCCCTGTCACTTTCCCACTTTGCGATCGCCGCCCTGGAAATGGTCAGGCGCGATGCCAGTTCTTCCTGCGTATACCCAGCCTCGAGCCTCGCATTTTTTAATTTTTCTCCAAATGTCATGACAATGATCTCCTTCTGCTTAGCCGCGTTCAGTTGTTTTTTACGGTCTCATCGTAATCTTCATCTAACGCATCAGTAAAGAGACGGAATGTGACAGGGCTGTTACTCTTCGTAACAAACGGTGATCTGGCAATATCCCCACTAACAGTTATTGGTTATATCCAATACTTCCCTTATCGAATCCTCATAGTTTTTTGTGATCAGAGTAATCTTTCTCCTACAGATCGGTAACCATCCATGATCTGGTGATTACTTCTTTAAGCTGTTCGGCTGTACAATAAGAATCATCCAGCCTTGATTCGATATCAGAGCTATGTGATTTGATCTCCTCAAAATGCGAATCAATATACTCATCTGACATAGCCAGACAAATGAATCTTATCGACTGAAGATACTCATCGTCAAAGCTACTTCTCCATTCAAAAGGTATATAACAGCCTTCAACAATAAGATTCTGTTCATAACGATTTCATCCGCTACAGATTTCATACTATTGTGCAATCCGTTGGCAAGCGTTAAGCTTTGCCAGACGCTTGACAGCAGCATCAACGGCTGCGTTCAGTTTTTTCGTCTGACTGATCCCTTTCTCATACCAGATGTTCTTTATGACAAGCGTTTCGGCTTTCCTGTCTGCTACGGCCTCGATCCGGCCTACCATCTTTTCACCGTAAACTATCGGCAGAACATAATATCCGAACTTCCTTTTTTCGGCAGGCGTATAAATCTCCCACGAATACTGATAATCCCAGATCGCCTCGATCAGCTTTCTGTCCCACAGTACAGGATCCAGCGGAGCAAGAAACTCCAAACGAGGTTTTCGATCGACGGTATCAGCCAGAACAACTTCGGCTAAAGGCAGATCCTCTGAAAGGAAATACAGGGGGAATCGAATCCCTTCCACTGCAGTTTTCACGATCGCGCCTTCTGCTTCCAGCTTTTCAAACGCCGCGTCTCTCTGGTCAGCCGTCATCTCAATACCCAGAAAAGCATCTGAGCGTCTGTTCCACAGCAGACCGACCGCTCCGATCCGCCGTCTGATTCGCCACTTACGGAACGACATCTCGTCGGTGCAGGGATTCTTCGCTTCCAGCATATCCCTACTGAAGTATTTATCTGCGAGATCGTAATATTTTCGCGAACCGCTTTTGTGATGTATAAGCAAAACGCCATCTGTATATAGCTGTTCCAGGACCGATCGGGCTGCCGGTGATGTTCCGTGCCAGTTTCCGCTCCAATGCATGGAGGAATGCCAGAACACCTTTCCCCGGATGGGAAGCGTATCGCTGCTTACCGGACCATTCTCTCGGATGTAGGCCACAGCCTGTTCTTCCAGTTCAGCAATACCCGGAAACCCTGCGCCGTGCGTTTTGCTTTTGTTGCGGTAAGCTGAAAAATATGGCCAGTTTTCTCTCGGCCAGATAGACAGCGCCTTGTCAGTATAATCAACCAGCAAGCGATCTTTATACAGCAGATCCGCAAGCATCTTTCTGGTGAAGCCACGCACACGTGACTGCAACGTCAGTTCAGCATTTTTCCCGCATACATCCACAGGATCATACTGAATACAACCTGCCTGGCGGACATATTGATATGCACCTTCTTTTCCGGCAAAACGATATTTTCCAAGCAGTCCCTGCTTTCTGAGGATGAAGAGTCTCGCCTGTTCCCTTGTCATGGTTATCATTAATCCGTGACCTCACTGCATCAGTCATTTTCCCCGACAGATCCAAGTCTGTCTATTAATTATACTCCAAACAGTCTTATCTGGCTATTAAGCAATGCTGCCAGTATACATAGAGCCCTGAACAGATCAGGGCCCTATGTGAAAATGTTCGATATAAAGCTAATCTCGGCGGTTTATAGCCACTTTGCTGTATTTATGATGTACTTCCGGTAAATACCACCTGTGAAGCATATCGCTTTTATTTGGCAAAAAAGAGTATACCGAATGGAGTATCTACGCTCCTGCCGGGATTTGGGATCAACCATCAGGAGATGATGCCTCTCCTCCACTTTATCATGGAGCACTGCAGAGATCAGCGGCGGATTACTCCGAGCATTAGATCAGAATCATCGGGTTCAACCGAGACGATTTCAAAGAAGATGTTAGTGTCAGTACCTCCTGCACCCGGATTGACTTCAAACGCCACATATTTTTTCAGTTCCTCGTTGAAGTACAGGAACGGCCTGTAGCAGTTGAATTTCTTTGGATCAGTCTGCATATATCCCTGTTTTTCCAATTCCAAAACATATTTATCAAGATACGCCTCAGCTGCTGCTACGCTCTCATAAGGCTGATAGACACAAAGGTGCACCCCATGGAATTGGGCCATCTCATAGTAGTATTTGGCTGTATCTCTCGCATTTATGTCTCCATGAAAGTCCGTTTCCGGAAGTCCGTGACTTTCCAAAATCGCCTTTGCTTCCTCAACAGATAGCGTCTTGCGGTTCTCGAATTTGACTCGTACCGTATTCTCCTGCTGATCCATATCGTAGTCGAATTTATAATCAAACGAAATGCAGGAATTGGGTGACTCAACATGGCCGTCATCTTCACCGGCGGTAAATGTCCTGACAAAACCGTTCCCTATCAGCTTGGAAGCGTAATTGTCCAGGTACGCTTTCGCACTGTTTTTATCTGTATAGGCAATATCCATCACCATACGGAAATTATACTCAATAAAGTATTGAATACCTTCGGCGTATATGCCTGCAGAGTCCTGCCCTTTCCATTCCGTGAACACATCTGTTTCAGGAAGCGCAAGGAAGCCGTTTTGCTCAACTGCTGCGCTGACCGACTCGAATCCGTCATATTCCGGCAAATCATAATGCAGATTCCCGACGAGCACCAGACCGTTATCATACTCAAGATATACCTGAGAATAGGCATTGTATTCCTCGCGCAGCGGTTTGCGGTATACCGTCGCAGTGCTGTCATCAATAATTGTTCCGGATTCTTCCGCAAAGCCATTGGTCTTAAGCAGTACCTTATAGTCATCAATGTCCTTATCAGTCCAGTGAGAATCCCTCAGTATGATTGCACCATAACTGGAATACGCATTCTGATCGAAGCTCATTGCGTAGCTGGAAACTGCAGGGAATGGAAGTGCCATCTCTCCGTAACCTCTGCCGAATACGATATCGAGATAGGACTCGATGTCTTCATCGGTCCAGTAGACTCTTTCCTGCGGATAAACAGGTTTTTTAAGCCACTGTTTGATGTTGTTGTTTTTCTTTGCGGAACCGAATGTCATCGTAAGATCCAGATCGTCATACTTCACAAATGTTTCATCCGTAACAACTGCGGTAAAATGCACGACTGTCGGGTCCATCGCGTCGAAAGTCATATGGACTTCTTCCATTTTCTGCAGTGTGAACTCTCCGTATCCACCTATCGCACCCAGCGTGTATTTGACGGCCCACTCGTTGGATGTGAACTCCAGCGGGTTTTCCACGCTGTTGTATAACAGTTCCCACATATTATTGTATGTTATTTTCACCCAGCTATTGGGAAGAGCTTCACCCAGTGCGTCAATCGCATTTCCGGTTGTCCGAAAAAAAGACCTCCTCGATTTTTTCATCACCGTCAATCATGGCTTCAAATGTTTCGCCCTTAAGCGTCATAAAAGCGTAGGTAACAGAGTCTGTCTCGGTATCGCCGTAGACGATATAGACATGTTCGGGGGAATACGCATAGACAACTCCCGATTGTCCTCCTTCGACCACATAGTTACCCTTGTTGAGTTTTTTTACAAAGTTCTCCATTGCGGCTTCCGAAATATCGGCCGGAGACATCTCACTGCCGCCAGAGGGCTGATCTTCTTTACCACACGAGCAGAGCGCAAAAAACAGGCAAAAAATCAGCATCAGTGATACAATCTATGTTGTTTTCATAAATATCCCCTTATTTCATCTCTCTGTTTTCCAAAGCGTTCCGAGTCAATACTTCCCGCTCTTCATTGTAGAAACAAAGAAAAAGTACTCGCTTTGAAAAAATCAACGACCTTACATTAACATGTCGGGACAAACGAGTTTTGAGATTTAAGTAATCGGGAAGACTGTTTACATGTTTTACAGTTTGAAACAGGCGTCTCTTGAAGAGAACAAAACCGGTGAAGGTATACCTCGATAATCCCTTATACTTCGCATGGCTAATTATACGTTTTTCTTCGAGCATAAACAATATGAATTAGCACTACAGACTTGTCAGTCTCTTCGCTACATAATCTCTTATCCTGCCACCGATATCCTGCGGTCAGAGTAAGCAACCAGAAGCCTCAGAGAATACACGTATGAACAACAGATTATTCATAGTCGTATTACGTCTTCTGTATATAACAATGAGCCCCGATAATAATCGGAGCTCTTGGTGAAATGTGTTTTTTGAAGTTGCTATCGGCGGCTTACAGCTTTTTTGGAATATTTAATACAGCTTCGCCCCCGCCGGGATGTTGGGATCCACCATCAGAAGATGGAGCTTTTCTTCTTCACCTTCATTATGAACAGCGCTGATCAGCATGCCGCAGGAATCGATGCCCATCATCTTTTTCGGAGGCAGATTCGTAATGGCGATGCAGGTCTTTCCGATCAGATCTTCCGGCTCGTAATAAGAGTGAATACCGCTTAAAATGGTGCGGTCTGTTCCGCTTCCGTCGTCCAAAGTGAACTGGAGGAGCTTCTTGCTCTTTGGAACGGCGACGCAATCCTTCACCTTAACGGCTCTGAAATCGCTTTTGCTGAAAGTCTCAAAATCAACCTGATCCTCGAACAAAGGCTCAATACTCAGATGCTCGAAATCCGGAATCCTCGCATCGAAGAGCGGCATCTTCGGATCCGCAGTATCTACCGCCAAGACGGCTCCTTCTTCTGCTGCATCCTCTGTTTTCTGCGCACCATTTTTGTTCTTCGGTGTATCGATGGGCTTCATCGTAGGGAAAAGGATAACGTCCCTTATCGTCGGCTGGTCGGTTAAAAGCATTACGAGCCTGTCTATGCCGATACCGAGTCCTCCCGTAGGAGGCAGGCCCACTTCCAACGCGTTGATGAAGTCTGCGTCGTATGGATGCGCTTCATCGTCGCCTTTGGCCTTTGCTTCCATCTGTGCAAGAAAACGGTCTCTTTGGTCAAAGGGATCGTTAAGTTCAGAGAATGCGTTACCGTATTCGTGCCCGGCAATGAATATCTCGAAACGCTCGGTATATCTCGGGTCGTAGGCGCATTTCTTTGCCAGCGGCGAGATCTCCGTAGGATGATCTGTGACAAAAGTCGGCTGTACTATAGTCTCTTCGACTTTCGCGTCAAATGCTGCCTCTATCATTTTGCCGATGCCCCAGGAATCCTCCACATCTATGCCGAGGCTTCGGGCTGCTTTTCTCGCCTCTTCGACATCTGTCATCTTGTCGAAATCGATCCCTGTGGCTTCAGTTACCAGATCGACCATTCTCGCCCTCCTGTACGGAGCCTTGAGCGAAATGTTTAAGCCCTGGTAGCTGACATCAGTGCTGCCGTTGATCTTTTCACCCAGGAAGCTGAACAGTTCTTCCACCATATCCATGACACCGTTGTAATCCGTATAGGATTCGTAGGATTCCATGGATGTGAATTCCGGGTTGTGAGTGGCATCCATTCCTTCGTTGCGGAAGACTCTGCCGATCTCATATACCTTATCGAAACCTCCGACGATGAGCCTCTTTAAATTGAGCTCGGTGGCGATCCTCAGATACATCGCGATGTCAAGTGTATTGTGATGGGTGACGAAAGGACGGGCTGAGGCTCCTCCGGCCAGCGTCGAGAGCACCGGGGTTTCGACTTCGATGAAGCCCCTGTTATCCATGAATTCGCGTATCGCGGAGATGATCCTCGTACGCTTTATGAAAACGTCCTTGACTTCGGGATCCATGATAAGGTCGGTATAGCGCTGACGATATCTGAGGTCGGTATCCTTGAGACCGTGGAACTTTTCGGGTAGGACCTGG
Source organism: Eubacteriales bacterium (assembly GCA_024685545.1). Taxonomy (GTDB): domain Bacteria; phylum Bacillota; class Clostridia; order Eubacteriales; family Anaerofustaceae; genus JAAYHF01. The sequence goes on from JAIKVR010000022.1 coordinate 23,925, forward strand.
ATAGATTTGGTGAGGAGAGTCATCCGGGAGACCCTGATGCTTATCTCCCCTCTCTGGGTCGCGAAGACCTCGCCTTCCACACCTACGATATCCCCGATGTCATAGGAGAGCACTTCCTCGTAGCTGTCTCCCAGGATATCCTTTTTGCAGAACATCTGGATCTTGTCCGTGACGTCCAGAAGATCGTAGAAAGCTACCTTCCCCTGGCCTCTTTTGGCCATGATGCGTCCGGCAAGGCAGACAGCCTTGCCGTCATAGTCCGCGAAATGCTCCTTAATGTCCTTGGCGTATGCTGTACGGAGGAACTTAGTCTGCCTGTAGGGGTCTTTGCCTGAAGCAGCCAGCTTCTCGTATTTTTCTATCTTTATCTTTACAACATCCGGCATGTTGCCGTAGTATTCGTCGTTATGCTCCATATTACTTTACCGAACGTATTTCAAGGACGAAATCGCCTCCCGGGGCGTGCACGGTGACCTTATCGCCGACCTTGCTTCCCACGAGCGCCTGTCCGACCGGGCTCTGGTTTGACAGAAGCTTATTGTCCAGATCCACTTCATCGCTCCCCACAATACGGTATTCCATCTCTTCATCCAGCTCGGGGTCGTATAGCTTGACCGAACTGCCGACAGCGACGACTCCCTTGGGCGTTTTCTTATTGTCAATGATCTTGGCGTTCTTCAGCTTATACTCTATCTCGACGATCTCGCCTTCGATGAAGCCCTGTTCGTTCTTGGCTTCCTCATATTCCGCGTTCTCGGACAGATCTCCGAATTCGCGGGCCACCTTGATCTTTTCGGCGACCTCTCGGCGCGCGGTCGTTTTAAGGTATTCAAGGCGCTCCTGGAGCTCGTAATATCCGTCCTTGGTCAACAGGATTTCTTCTTTTTCAGCCATTAGATTTCTACCCCCCGTATTAGTTCAATAATTATAATGATCTTTTGCGGTCAAGTCAAGGGCATGACCTTCCGGAATTTCCCGGGAAATGTCCTGACGTCAGCCGGCTTTGCGGTCTGGTGCCGTTACTGCCTTGCACCGCATTCATGACAGAACCTGGCGCCTTTCATAAGCTTCGTGCCGCATTCCCTGCAACATCCGTTTTCCGCTGATATCTCTTCCGGTGAAGTCTCCGGCTTGTCCCTTCCGTTTATGATATCTGCGAATTCGGCACTTTGGCACCACCTGTGTATCTCTGAACAGCGAACCGAGATGAACGGGTGTGTCCCGCCCAGATTTGCAAGCTGCTGCAGAGATCTGTTGTAGCCTGAACTCTTCACTAGCTTCTCGTAATCGGCGGCCTGTTCCATGAAAGCTTCCTTATTGATCCCCTTTATCACCGTCTTGCTTCCGGATGCGAGGCGGATCATTACATCCTCGACAATCTCGCTGTCGCCCATATATACAGCCGCAGCCCTGTCCGCGGAAAGCTCGCTGGTCCTCTGCCATGAAGCAAGCGCAATCTTCAGTGGTGCGGAGATGATACCGAGGCCGAGAGCATCCGCGACGCTGTAGAGTATGACCGTCGCCATGGTGCGATAGAGCACGTGACGGCATGCGATATGTCCGCACTCGTGGGCGATGACAGCCTTCAGTTCCTCAGTGGTCATGGAATCGATCAGTCCCGATGTTATAGTGATGAAGGCCTCGTCATCACCATAGGTATAGGCATTGGGGTACGGATTCATCTCCAAGTACAGCTCCGGCTCAGCGATGCCCAGCCTGTCGCAGATCGGTGGAAGGAGCTCATATATCTCCGGAAGCTGGTCTTTTCCAAGCCGAATCTTGGTGGCCATATTGACGCCATGCAGCATCTGGCCGGTGAATCTTTTCATAAATGCCTGCAGCAGGGCGGTGAACCCCGGCAGGGATTTCAGCGTGCGCAGCGTTTCCCTGTCCTGTGGGTGCATGTACAATTCAGCGTTTATCATATGCATACCATAATCCTTTCAGGTAGAATAATCCTGCAAATCTCTTCAGGTGATACTGTTTCCCGGGCAATGAGCAACTTACCGGTCTTGGGCTCCCGTAATAAAAGCGCGGGGATTCCCGCGCCTGAAGTACTTTTTACTTGAATACCACTTCGTAATCTTCGAAACCGTCCAGCTTCATGAGAAGCTCCGTTATCGAGGTCCTGGCATTCCTCTCTGCCTCATGCAGCAGTCCCTTTTCCAATGCCGTCTTCTCATTGAGCTCTTTCTGCTCAGCTTCGAATCCGGCGACGTCCTCGACCGTAATGGGGTTGAAGATGTTCTTCTTCTGGTCATATACCTGCACGCTGTTCTCGTCGATATCATGCGATATTATGTACGCGTCCGGGATCTTTACCGTGATCACGTAATCTTCGACCTCAAAATCGACTTTCGACAGGTCCACGCCAGCCCTTATAATCCCGTCGTAAGTGACGATGAAGCTTTTCGTGGTCAGAGGGATCGTCCAGTCCTTGAACATCAGCGAGTTCGTAAAGTTGCCCAGACCGGTGTAGGAATATGTCACGGTCACCAGCTCTCCCGCAGTCTTAAAGGATTCAGACAATATCTCGCTGGTGATGCTCGGTGCGCCGAAATGCAGGGGGCCTTTATAGGTCGCCCCGAAATAGAAGCCTGCAGACAGGCAACATACGCACAGAAAGAGCACCAGCATTATTTTCCAGAAAATCTTCATTTCTTCAAAGCCTCATAAACAGCCACCGCGCATGCGACAGTGGCTCCTACCATCGGATTGTTGCCCATCCCGATAAATCCCATCATCTCCACGTGCGCGGGCACGGAGGAGCTTCCGGCAAACTGTGCGTCTGAGTGCATGCGTCCCATCGTATCGGTCATGCCGTAGGAAGCCGGTCCGGCAGCCATATTGTCCGGGTGCAGAGTCCGTCCTGTACCGCCCCCGCTGGCGACCGAAAAGTATTTCTTTCCCTTCTCCACGCATTCCTTTTTGTATACTCCGGCTACAGGGTGTTGGAACCGGGTCGGGTTGGTGGAGTTGCCTGTTATGGAAACATCCACATCTTCTTTATGCATGATGGCTACGCCCTCTCTGACGTCGTCTGCCCCGTAGCAGCGGACCGCAGCCCTTGGTCCTTTGCTGTAGGGGATCTCGCGGACCACCTGCAGCTCGCCTGTTGCGTAGTCGAAAAGCGTCTGGACATAAGTAAAGCCGTTCACCCTTGCTATTATCTGCGCGGCATCCTTGCCGAGGCCGTTCAGGATGACCTTAAGCGGGGTCTGGCGAGCATTGTTGGCGTTGGTTGCGATCCCGATGGCGCCTTCCGCGGCAGCAAAGCTCTCATGACCGGCTAGGAAAGCAAAGCATTTAGTATCCTCGCTCAAAAGCATACCGCCGAGGTTGCCGTGTCCGAGCCCGACCTTCCTGTCGTAAGCGACGCTTCCCGGCACACAGAAAGCCTGAAGGCCTATGCCTATGGCGCGGGCGGCTTCGGAAGCGCTCTTTACCTCTTTCTTCAAGGCGATGGCGCAGCCCAGCGTGTATGCCCACATTGCGTCGTCAAAAGCTATCGTCTGGACCTTTTTTACGATCCCTGCCGCGTCGACTCCTGCTTGTCTGCAGATCTGTTCAGCTTCGGACAGGTCCGCCATGCCGTACTCAGTCAGCGTCCTGCTTATGCCCTCGGCCCTTTTATCGTAATTCTCGAATAATTCCATCTCTACTCCTCTCTCGGGTCGGCGTAGCGTGCAGCCTCATCGAACCTGCCGTAGCGCCCGGTGGCGTTCTTGATTGCCTCATTGGCGTCAATGCCCTTCTTGACAGAATCCATCATGCGGCCGAGATTTACGTATTCATAGCCGATGATCTGATCGTCCTCGTCGAGAGCGAGCTTTGTAATATAACCTTCTGTCAGGTCCATATAGCGCGGTCCTTTGGAAAGTGTTCCGAAAGTGGTGCCCACCTGGCTCCTCATTCCCTTGCCAAGGTCCTCAAGGGAAGCGCCTACAGGTAGCCCGTTCTCGGAGAAAGCCGTCTGGCTGCGGCCATAGGCGATCTGCAGGAACAGTTCTCTCATAGCGGTGTTGATGGCGTCGCACACGAGATCTGTATTCAGTGCTTCCAGGATAGTCTTCCCGGGCAGTATCTCTGCGGCCATGGCTGCGGAGTGCGTCATGCCCGAACAGCCGATCACTTCGACCAATGCTTCCTGAATGATACCGTCCTTGACGTTGAGTGTGAGCTTGCACGCTCCCTGCTGCGGCGCGCAGCGCCCGACCCCGTGGGTCAGGCCTGAAATATCACTTATCTGGCTTGCCTTGACCCACTTTCCCTCCTCGGGGATAGGCGCCGGGCCGTGATTGGCGCCTTTGGCTATGCAGGTCATCTCTTCGATTTGCTTAGTATATTCCATGATCTGTCCTTTCGTTTCATCACAGACAATCATATACTAACGGACATGGCAAGTCAATTTAACATGGACCGCTTTGTTTATTTGAAGTTTGACTTTTACACAAATAAAGCATAGAATTAGAGGGTACCGGAGGACGATATGAAAAAAAGAAAAAAGGCCGGGCAGTTCCTGCCCGCGATGATAATCCTTTTAGGGCTTCTGTCAGCATTTCTTATACTGTATAAGGCAGGGATATTCAAAGGAGAGGAGAAATACCCCAGCGCTCCGGCCCCGTATTTCGACTCCGCAGACCTTAAGCACAGGGACTGTGTGACCTTCAGCTTCGATTACCCCGCGGGATGGGACGTGACCACGAACGTATCCCCTGACGAAGTCGAAGAGGGCGAGGTATTCTTCGAAGCCACGGGAAAGACGATGGTGGAGAACAGCTTTTCCGTCTTCCGTGTTGTGAAAGAATCCGGTAACGGCAACTCAGGGATTCAGAAGATCGCTTCCCTGGATGATGTGAGCAGGATAATCGCGTCGCTCAGCGAGACCTACGGTACGGATGTGACGCTCATTGACAGCGGCATCTACGATTACGGCGACAATAACTGCGGGATGACCTATAAGGCCTCAATGAGATACAGCGATTCGGACTATACAATCTACCAGACGTATTTCCTCATTGACCACAGAATCTACATTTTCACCGCGGTGGTCATAAACGGTGCAGATGAGAATGACATGGCATCCGTTCCGTACTCGATACGATTCAACTGATGTACTGAATAATCGTATATATCCGGTTTGAAATAATAATATCGTTATGATATCATTCTTCTCGTGCGGGGGCATCGCCAAGTCGGTAAGGCAACGGATTTTGATTCCGTGATGCGTAGGTTCGAATCCTGCTGCCCCTGCCATTTGACAAACAAGCCATTCGTCTTTGCCTGCAGAAAAGTTGAAGCTCATTTCAACTTTTTTTGTTATCGCAAAGCGGCGGACAGTTGACAGGCTCCCCCCTCTATCGGAGCAGAACAATATCATTGGAAGTGATGGATTGAAAACGCTATCTGCAGTTCTTTTTTTTATCACGGTACTGTATCTGGCCTCGACATACCTGATGTTCACGGCTATAAGCAAAAGGAAAAAGAATAATAAGCTGCCAATGTCCAAAGGAGTGACAAAAGCATTGGCACCGTATCGGGAAATAATAAAAAAAGGCAATGACTGGATCGAAGACGAATATGATAACGGGCATATTAAGGATATCTATATCGAATCCTTCGACAAATTGAACCTGCATGCCATTTTTATTGAACATAAGAACAGCAGAGGGATCTTTCTGGAATGCCACGGATACAGAAGTACCGCCTCAAGAGATCTATATGCGTCCTGTTACGAGTATTACGACATGGGATACAGTTTACTCATCACGGATAACAGAGCCTGTAACCTCAGCGAAGGAAAGTATATTACCTTCGGAATGCATGAAAGCATGGACATCCATAGCTGGATTGAGTATTTAAACAGAGAATTTCCCGGAAAGGATATTATTCTGGCGGGAATCTCCATGGGAGCCTCGTCCATACTGATGTCTTTAAGGAATACCGCTGAAAACACAAGCATAAGATGCGCGATCGCAGACAGCGGTTATATCTCTCCGTATGAGGAAGTGCTGTACTGCATCAAGCATTATTTCCGCTTGAACGGAAGAGCATTCATCGACATGATAGACGTATGGTGCAAACTGTTTGCGGGATTCAGTCTGAAAGAGAATGATACAGTATCATCGTTAAAAGAAGTAAAGATACCGATTCTGTTCATACACGGGCTGGCTGATGAATTCGTACCGCCAGTGAATTCCGAAGAGAATTACAGAAGGTACGATGGCATAAAACAGTTGGAGCTGTTTGAAAATGCCGATCACGGGATGAGCTATTTAATCGATCCTGAAAGATATATTGAAAGCGTCAGAAGTATACTGTCGGAACAATAATTCCCGTATTCACTGACATACAAAAAAAGATTGTAACCTTTTGCAAAGCTTCAATAACCGGGCATGCCGATAACCTGTCTACTTTGCCGTATCCATGCTTTTGCCGAAGACAAAAAAGCGCTGGTAAAGGAATTCGGTTACGAAGTTGAGCAGCATGTTCAAAACGGTCACCAGATACTCGTTCCATCCGAGGCCGTCCACCATCCAGCTGCCCAGCCATGTGGACAACGGAGTGAAAACGGCGTAGTACGCGGCCACTTTCAGCATAGCCACGGGAACGTTCGACGCTGACTTGAAAGTGAACCTGCGGTTCAGGGTAAAATTCCAGAGAACAGACAGCACCAGAGCCAAAAGGTAACATATCCGATAGGGCCAGTGCAGAACTTCCTTGAAAAGAGTGAAGGAAAGGATCTGTATCAGACCGGCGCTCACTGAAAACAGCGCGAATTTCAATGCTCTTATGAATTCTTTCATGAAGTTCCTTTTCTCCCGTCTAAGGATCGATCTGTTTTTGCTATTATATCACATCCTCACCGTCAAGGCGATCAATGGGGTTCAATGCGGGATTATCAGCAGAGGCTGCCTGTTTCGGTCCGCATGCCGCAGGGAGGAGTTACATAAGCCGCAGTGCGGGACACAGCACCATGCCCGCTTCCGCTGAAACCGGCATAGGGCTTAAAGCGTCTAATTTTACGGTTGAAAACAGGGCCGTTTGTATCTATAATTAAAAAAGGATTTATGCTCCACCAGTATCCGCACAGCCTGAAAGGCTCTGCAGTATCCTATTCTTCGTCCGCTGTCACCGGAGGCAGTCAGATCCTTCGTCACACGGCATACCGAACAAGGAAATCGACCATGAGAAAAAAGATCAACATCATCATAAGCATATTTGTCTGGCTGCTCCTGATAATCACCGCAGTCATGACGGTGTACTCGGTATTGTCCAGACGCTTTTTCGATCACCGCGAGAGCGATCTCTTCGGATACAGGTTTTTCACGGTGCAGTCCGGATCGGGGCTTGAAGAGACCTTTGCATCAGGAGATCTGGTGATATTCCGCAAAACTGATTCCGCTTCTCTCTCCCCCGGGGATCTGATCGCGTTCATCTCCACGAACAGCAGCACCTACGGGAAGACCATAGCGCATAAGATACGCCGAGCCGCATTATCTGATGGAAACGTGCCGGGATTCGTTACCTGCAGCACAGCTACGGGTGCAGAAGACGAGGTCATCGTGACATATCCGTATATACTCGGAAAATATACAGCCACCGTACGCTACGGCGGAAAACTCTCCGCTCTGTTGAATACCGCGCAGGGAAGCCTGGTATGCATCTTCCTGCCTGCAGCGATGACGCTGATGCTGATCGTATCAGGATCACTCAGCAATATCAGACAGTATAAAGCACAGCAGCTTTCAGAGATCGAAGCCGAAAAAACCAAGCTGGAAGAAGACCGGCAGAAAAACGAAACAATGATGGAAGAGCTCCTGAAGCTCAAGGTCGAAGTCGACAGCATCACCAGCAAACAGGCATGGGAGCCGAAGCCTCTCGATAATAACGCAAAGAGATCGAAGATCGTTTCTAAAACCGGGAAAAAAGCATCAAACGGACCCTCGAGGGAAACGCACAGGGAAGATGCCATAAAAGCCCAGATCCAGAAAGAACCGACCGCACAGACCCCCAGACCTTCCCCGGCACCTCTGCCCGCGGATAAAAAACCCGAGCTCAAGGTTCTGGAAGAAGAGATAACCGAAGAAGTATTGAAGAAAGATGTCCCCGCGGACAGGCCGCTGATAGAGATTCCGGACGCCGCGGAAAAGATAGCCGAGCTGAACTCCCGTCAGCTGAGGCAGTCCGCAGACAGTGTAAAGAAATCGGGAGAAAAGACCATGTCCGGATCTCCTTCCGACAGTCAGAAGCCTAAAACGAGCGAGCCTTCCGCAAAGGAAGAAAGCAAGACATCGCCGGTCAGAAAAGCGGAATCCGGTCCCCGCCCTTCAGCTGCCGAAAAAATACTACAGGATAAAGCACCGTCTAAGACAAAGACCGCTTCTCCTTCTGAAGGTGAGGCATCAGGACGATCTGACAGGAAGGCCACGGACACCAAACCGCTGACGTCTCCGGCAAAAACAAAAGCAGCAGAAACAGATCCGAAGCCGTCCTCCGCAAAGACCCCGACAGCCGCTGCAGTGAGGCCTAAGCAGAAGCAGACGGCACAGAAGGCAGACTCTGCTCAAAGACCGAAAACAGCCAAAGATTCCGCCAAAAGAGCAGCATTTGAGGAATCCTCTGCAAAGCATACAGGGGTAAGGATCCTTCCCAAGCCGAAAGCCTCTGAGAAAAACAGTTCCACAGGCTCAGGCAACAATATAATCATTCTTCCCGAGGATAAGGAAGAATAAAATAATGCCTTTACGGCTTTTGGGCAGCCCGCACAGCAGGCTGCCTTATTCTATCCTCCCGAAGTTGCGAACATCGGGACAAACAGGTATAATTGAAAATCATAAAAGATCATTTTGACAGGAGGAAGCATAAATGGGATGCACGACACTTCTTGTGGGGAAAAAAGCGAGCTATGACGGCTCTACGATGATGGCAAGGAACGAAGACAGCGGGGCGACAAAGTTTTCACAGAAGAAATTCACGGTGGTGACCCCGGACAAGCAGCCGAGGCACTACGTTTCCGTAATATCCAAGGTGGAGATCGACCTACCCGACAATCCCATGAGATATACCCAGGTACCCAGCGCGAGAGAAAGTGAAGGCGTCTGGGGGGAAGCAGGGGTAAACGAGAAAAACGTAGCGATGACTGAGACCGAGACCATCACCTCCAACGCAAGGGTTCAGGGAGCGGATCCTCTGGTACCGGGAGGGATCGGAGAGGAAGACATGCTTACTGTAGTGCTGCCTTATATCAGTTCCGCCAGGGAAGGCGTTTTGAGGCTCGGTAAGCTTCTGGAGGAATACGGCACCTACGAGATGAACGGCATTGGCTTCCAGGATGAGGACGAAGTGTGGTGGATGGAGACGCTCGGAGGCCATCACTGGTTTGCAGTAAGGATACCAGATGAATGCTATGCGGTCATACCCAATCAGCAGGGCATAGATTTCTTTGATCTCGTGGACGCTTTCGGAGAGAAGAAAAACAACCTCTGTTCGGAAGACCTCATAGATTTCATTTTGGATAACCATCTGGATCTGACGGTGCGCACCGGCGAAGACAATGCCGCCCTTTTAGACGACGATGAATTCGATGCAAGGGCCGCATTCAGCGGAAGTACAGATTCGGATCACAGCTACAATACGCCTAGAGCTTGGTTTATGCTGAGATACTTCAATCCCAACACCTATAAATGGGACGGTGAGGACGCCGAATTCACACCAGTCAGCGACGATCTGCCTTTCTGCGAGACTCCGGAGAAGCTTATCACCGACACTGACGTCAAATACGTCCTGTCCTCCCACTATCAGGGAACACCCTACGACCCGTACGGGAAACACGGCGACGACAGTCTGCACGGAGCCTTCAGGCCAATCGGCATCAACCGCAACTGCGAGATGGTCCTTACTCAGATACGACCCTATATGCCGGATGAACTCAAGGCAGTGCAATGGGTAGCCTTCGGTTCCAATGCCTTCAACGCGATGGTTCCGTTCTATACGAATATCAATAAGACTCCAGATTACTTCGCATATACTCCGGAAAAACCGTCCACCGACAGCTTTTATTGGGCAAACAGGCTTATCGGCGCACTGGCAGACGCAAGTTTTTCCACCAGCGGTACGGTGATAGAACGCTACCAGCAAACCGTGGCAAGGAAAAGTCATGAGCTCTTGAATAAGTATGACAGAGAATTTAAGGAAGGCACCGACCCGGTCAGGTTCGCAGAGCAGGCCAACGAGGCTTTCAGCGCAATGGCCAGAGAAGCTACCGACGACGCACTGGACAAAGTGCTGTTCAATGTGACGGTAGGAATGAAAAACGCATTCTCCCGTGAAGATGCCTGAACATCATCCATGAACAGTACTGACTGCGCTGCTATGCAGCGCAGTTTTTGAATTGCAGTGAAAAAGTATAGATAGACGCGATACTGCTTATGATATAATTACACATACATGTATCCGGAGGGAAAAAATGATAGGAAAACTGTTTGTGGCACTGGGATTACTGGCACTTCTGCGTACGAAGAACAACAACGGGACGATCAATGGCGCAAAGATCGAGAAGGCAGCAGCAAAGCCGCAGGGCTTCAGCGTGCACCGCGGAGATCCGGATTCATTTCTCGGACTGCATAAAAGATACATGCCTGGAGAGGCTGTCATCTTCCGTACCCGTGAGATCCCAGGCAAAAGGATGCATGTTTTTATGGACGGAAAAGAACTGCTCCCCGCAGAAACGGAAACAGGTCTTGCCGTGTACAGATTTGTTATGCCGGACAGCGACGTAACGGTGACCTACACAAAGGAAGACATACCGGCGCCTTTCGCATCGGAAGCTGCAGAAGGAACGATCGATGTATATAAAGTTGTCACTGAAGACATCAGTCTGTATGAAGGACTGAAAGACGAATACAGCGCCGGTGAGCCGGTGTCCTTCAGGATCCCGGAAAATCTCTACAGAAGCTACCACGTGTTCATGAACGGGAAAGAGCTGGAACCTGTCGGAGCCGAAGACGGATACATCCTCTACAGGTTCGTTATGCCCGAATTCGGGGCAGACCTGAATTACTCTTCCGAAAACAAAGCGGGTCAGGACGCCGTTTCAAAGCTGGATGGATCGGCCGTTTCAGAAGCCGAAGCGGAGACGGCACCTCAGAAAGAGCCGGAGGTCGATGCCGCACCGGAAGAAAACGTCAGGGACGACATCAGCCTGACAGACGGTGCGACCGAAGGATATGATATTTCCCGGGAAGAAGAACGAGCTGCGCAGGAAGAGCCGGTATCAGAAAATTCCGGAAATGAAGAGCCTGCCGAGCAAGGATCAGAAGAAGAGACAGCAGCTACTGCTGTTGCGGAGCAGGAAAGGCCAAAAGAAATACCTTCAGAGTCCGAAGAAGCAGAGGAACAAGATCTGCCGGAGACAGATCAGGAGGAACAGGATACCGTTCCGTCAGAAGAGGATACGGCTGAGGATGAACTGCCTGAAGAGACGGCCGAAGAACAGAGTACTGATCATGACGATACACAAGAACCTACAAAGGTAGCTGAGATGCCCATATTATTCCGTGTCATATGCGACAACAGGGATTTCTTTGACGGTCTAAAGGATTTCTATCAAGCAGGAGAGACCGTTTCAGTAAGTGTACCGGTCATCAGCGACTCAAGTTTCAGGGTTATTCTGGACGGAGAAAAGCTGGAGTCCCTACGCATCGAGGGCTACAACGCGCGCTTTGAATTCACCATGCCCGAAAGGGATGCGGTATTGGAATACGAGATTGAGCATGAGCCGGATATGTTCATTGTCGAACCTTCACCTGTGGTTACTCCCGCCAAGAAAGCGAAGGAAGGCGATGTACTCATAACAGTAAACGGCAGTGAGCTGGTCATGATCCCTGAAGACAACTCCTCCGCAATGGCATTTACGGACCTTCTGAAAGGCAGACAGCTGACTTTGGAGCTGTCCGATTACGGGGAATTCGAAAAAGTCGGAGACCTGGGCGCGACTATTCCCACCAACGACAGGGAATTCACAGCATCCCCCGGCAATGTGGTTCTGTACAACGGAAGCCAGATATCCATATATTACGGGATCAACCCATGGAACTTTACCCTGCTCGGCAAGATCGACAGCACAGGAGAGGAATTAAAGGAAATACTCGGACCGGGCAATGTCACCGTGACATTCTCTCTCTGGTCTGAAGAAAGCAAAGGAGAATAAGACATGAACGAAGCAATGAAAAACCTTCTTACAAGAAGGAGCGTACGCAAATACAAGGCCGAAATGGTGCCCATGGAATTGATAGAACAGGTGATGGAGGCAGGACTGTACGCAGCCAGCGCATCGGGAAGACAAGACGCCATAGTTGTCGCGGTCACCGATAAAGAGACAAGGGATAAGCTTTCCGCCGCAAACGCATCGATACAGGGGGCAAAAGAAGGAGCCGATCCGTTCTACGGGGCGCCTGTGGTACTGATCGTACTCGCAGAAAAGGATTGGCCTAACAGGATATACGACGGGAGCTGTATGATGGAGAACCTGATGCTCGCAGCACACGCCTTAGGCCTTGGCAGCTGCTGGATCCACAGGGCACGTCAGGAATTCGAGCAGCCTGAATGGCAGGAATGGCTGAAAAGCATCGGAGTAAAGGGGGAATACGAAGGTATCGGACACTGCATCCTTGGCTATCCCGACGGAGATGAACCGACTCCTGCGGACAGAAAGGAAAACAGAACGTTCATTGTCGGATAACAGATAATATAAAAAACGAAATGCCGCCCATCCGTTATACGGAGGGGCGGTGTTATTAATTCCAAATACTTACAGAAGCTCTGCGACAGCGGCTTCGACTTTGCCCATATCCTCTGTAGGCTCGAAACGGGCAACTACATTTCCATCCCTGTCGATAAGGAATTTGGTGAAATTCCATTTGATCTCCGAATTGTTCATATAGTCTGCGTCGATGGTCTTCAACAGACCGTTCATCGCATCCGCAGTCGGACCTTCCCCGAAACCTTCAAAACCTTTTTCGGATTTCAGGAATTTATATAGGGGCAGTGCGTTCTCACCGTTGACTTCGGATTTTTTCATCTGAGGAAATTTGGTGTTGTAATGAAGAATGCAGAACTCATGTATCTCATCATCAGTGCCGGGCGCCTGACCGGCAAACTGGTTGCAGGGGATGTCAATGATCTCAAAGCCCTGGTCATGGTATTTCTCGTACATGGCTTCCATCGGTTCGTAGTGCGGAGTAAAGCCGCAGCCTGTTGCCGTATTGACTATAAGCAGCACCTTTCCCATGTAGTCTTTCATGGACTTTTCACCGTCCTTTGCTGGAACGGAATATTCGTATATGCTCATTTGGCCTCCTTTAAGGAAATTCACTGTAATTATATCATAGCGTATAATTATTCAAATGTCTATGACTAGCGTTCAATCGCAAAAAAACACAGCCTTCACTGCAACATAAATGACTATGACCCAGACAATTATGATCGGCAGCGTGTAATACCATTTTTTCGGCTTCCCGTTCTCCCATAGATCAGCGGAGGTTTCCAAAGCCTCAGCATAAACCTCGCGCGGAATGAATCTGACGGTCAGACCTACCAGCATTGGCAGCAGAAGGAGATCGTCCAGATAGCCTATTATTGGGATGAAATCAGGAATCAGGTCGATCGGGGAAAGGGCGTAGGCGACGGCAAAAAACGCCAGAAGCTTTGCTGTCAAAGGCGTCCTGTTATCCTTTAGGGCCATATACAGAGCAGGGATCTCCCTGTTCAGTTTGGCGGCTGCTTTTTTCAGTTTTACCCGAATAGTATCCTTTCTCATCCGAACCTCTATATCTGATTTTTCGGTGATAATGAATTTTACCTTCAGGAAAGACCGTTTGCAAGACCTGCGGAAAACAGAAATATAGCAGGTTGCTTTTCTACACGAACGAAACCTGGGCTATAATAGTCTATAGAACAGCAGTGAGGTTATGTCAATGGCCAGAGCATTTTCATTTAAGGCAGCAAAAGATCTCATCGGGCAGCACAGGCAGGTCCTTTCCCAGTTAAGATATGCCTCAGATATGCCGTCAGTCTATCGCTCCCGCATATCTCAGAGCGCTGAGGAGTACATGACACGGGAAATGCTCAACATTCTGTCGGCCTCACCGATCGAAGAGATAAGCCGCAGAAAGACGGGCATAAGGGTAAAAACACTGAGGGAGGCTGGATATCTCAATCTGGCCGATGCCTTCACGGCAGGCAGATCCCAGCTCGCGGCTATCAAAGGCATCAGTGATGAAGCTGCCGGCGCTATAAAGCTCATTGCGTCCAGCTATGCATCCGAAGTCCGAAAAGGGGTGAGGCTGAGACTTACTACGGACAACAAGACCCCGGAAGCCGGAAGAATCGTGACGGCCGTATACAAATACCTGAACTGGAAGGACAGAGCTCCGGAATGCTCTTTGCTCTTCCGGAATTACAGCAATGATATAGACCGTGCCGTGATAGATCTTTCCGCCGGCTCTACAGCACTTCGATGGCTCTTCTCACCTAGAAGCGTCAAGGATCGGGCAGAACATGCTTTCAGCTATCTGTCGGATATTCTGGAAGGAGACTACGGAAGAAAGGCATTTACTTATCTGAGAGAGTTTGACTGGCTGGATACCAGTACTGCAGAGCAAGCCTGGGCGGATTTCGAAAAACAGCCGGTGGTCTATTACAACATCATCGAGGAGACCGTTCCGGGGATGCTCGGAAACGGGGACTCGGAATACGGACTGCCTGAAGAACTTGCCGAAGAGGTGCGGGACGAGAGCCTCTTCACAGAGGGTCTCAAATGCACGCTCAGACGCTACCAGCAATGGGGAGTGAAATATATACTGCATCAGAGAAACGTGCTCTTGGGCGATGAGATGGGCCTGGGCAAAACAGTCCAGGCGATAGCAGCATTTGTATCTCTTGCTAATACAGGTGAGGATCACTTTGCTGTGGTATGTCCTGCAAGCGTGCTGGCGAACTGGTGCCGCGAAATAACGGAGAAAAGCACGCTCAGGGCCGTCAGGATACATGGAAAGACCAGGCTGTCAGCACTGGAAGACTGGATCAGAAACGGTGGAGTGGCGGTAACGACATACGAAAACGCCGAACATTTCAGACTGCCGCAGGGCTATATGTTTTCCATGCTGGTCGCTGATGAAGCCCACTTCATCAAGAACCCCGAGACGCAGCGGACACAGAACGTTTGTAGGATAGCCGCTCACGCGGACAGGCTTTTGTTCATGACAGGCACCGCACTGGAAAACAGGGTCGACGAAATGATCGCACTGATCAGCATATTGAACCCCAGCCTGGCAAGGACTATAAAGGGAATGGCATTCATGTCTGCTGCCCCGCAGTTCCGTGAAGCTGTGGCTCCGGTATATTACAGAAGAAAAAGGGAGGACGTTCTCACGGAACTGCCTGACAAGATAGAGAGCAGCGAATGGTGTGAAATGCTTCCGGAAGAACGGAAGGTCTATGAGGATTCCGTGATGGAAAGGAACTTCGCCTCAGCAAGGCGACTGTCGTGGAACGTGAACGATCCCCTTCTTTCTTCCAAGGCCATACGCATGAAAGAGATAATCAAAGAGGCTGAAGAAGAAGGCAGGAGAGCGATCGTTTTCTCATATTTTCTTGACACGATACGCTTCGTATGTCAGATCCCGGAACTGAAATGCTACGGGCCGATTACCGGGGCGGTGAGCTCTTCGAAACGCATGGAGATCATCGAAGAATTCTCTGAGGCGCCTCCCGGAGCGGTGCTCGTATGCCAGATCACTTCTGGAGGAACGGGACTCAACATACAGGCAGGCAGCGTGGTAGTGATCTGTGAACCGCAGCTCAAGCCTTCAACTGAAAATCAGGCAATTTCCCGTGCATACCGAATGGGTCAGACAAGGAAGGTACTGGTATACAGACTGCTGTGTGAAGATACGATAGACGAACGTATCACAGACCTTCTTTCTCAGAAACAGGATGTTTTCAACGCATTTGCCGATGAATCCGTTGCAGGGAATGAAGACCTTGAAATGGATGAGAGGACGTTCGGGAGGATCATCGAGGAAGAAATCGAACGGATCAATTCCAAAAGAGAAGCGCTGGGCCTGCCCGGCCCTCAGAACTGAAACGATTGCAAAATAATAATACTTGTTAAACAGAAAAGAAGCCGCTCTTGCGGCTTCTTTACGTTTGCGGTCTAAGATTCAAGCGGCTTTCCGGTCAATCCTTTCCTGCGCCTCTTTTCTCCAGCTCCTCCATGACGGTGGCCTTGATCTGTGCGACAGCCTTGTCCAGATCATCGTTGTATACAACGTTGCGGAAGAGGGGGGCCAGTTCCATATCCATCTTGGCCTTGTTCAGCCTCATTTCGATGGAAGCTTTGTTGTCTTTGTAATTCTCATTGACCTGTTTTTCCAGTTCCTCAAAGCTGGAAGGCATGACGAAAAACGCCAGAGCATCGGGAATGTTCAGCTTGATCGGTCCTACGCCCTGCGCCTCGACCTCGATGAGCACGTTCTTGCCTTTATCAGTCAGAAATTCCACCTGCGCCTTCGGGGTGCCGTAATAAAATCCGTTGAATTCGGTATATTCAAGAAGCTCCTTGTTCTTGACAGATTCGGCAAAATCCTTGTAGGATACGAAATAGTAATCCTTTCCGTCCACCTCTCCTTCCTTCTGAGGGCGTGTTGTCTCGGAAATAGAGTAGAAGAGCTTCATATCCTGATCGGCAAGCAGCTTTTCTCTGATGGAGCCTTTTCCGACAGAGCTGGCTCCGCTTAAAATAACGACTAATCCTTTGTGCATCTCATCCTCCTAATGAAATAATAAAACCCAAATTGGACCTGCCGGCCTCTGAGAGGACCAGACCCGCTGTTCCCGGCAGAAACGAACTATGTTCTGCCGGCAGACAGCCTTAATAATTGTATTATTATAACACAATGAACGCTGTTATGTAACCATAAATTATTACATATTTTTTACTGAACGCTTTCATGCTTTTCAAATTGGAACACATGAAACTGGATAATTATTCGCGTTACCGTTTTTCTCCGATCAAATGCCGCTTTATGCTCTTGTTGAACTCATCTATGAGATCATGATCTGTATTAACTTGTCAGAAATGTTATGTCCGTGTTTGAAACATGCATTATTAATGATATAATTATGCAAATCAATTGAAGGACAGCCTGAGAAGGCAATGAAACCCGCGCATATTACATCTGTTTTCATAACGCGCGTTCATCCCCTCAGATGTCAAAATACAAACAAGGAGGAATGTATAGTTATGAATGAAAAGATGATCAGAAAATACGCTTACATGCTGGCCCGTGTCGGCATCAACGTACAGCCCGGACAAAAGGTAATGGTCGAAGTCATGCCCGATGCGTATACCTTCGTCCCCGTTTTCGCCGAAGAATGCTATAAGGCCGGAGCAAGCCAGGTCATCGTCACTTATCTTGACCTCGGACTTCTTAAGACCAGAGCAATGTATGAACCGGCAGAGCAGGTGATGGAGATAGCACCGTGGCAGAGAGAAAGCTACGAGACATATCTTCAGCAGGGATGCGCGGTCGTCAGACTAGAAGGCGTCAATACAAAGCTTATGGAAGATGCGACCGAGGCCCAGGCCAACGCTATCTTCGCGTTTGTAGACAACATGCGCAATATCGCACGCGCTTATTCAAGCAAGCAGCAGTGGCTCATAGCCATGGTCCCGACTCAGGCATGGGCGGAAACGGTATTCCCCAATGAGCCCAAGGAAAAGGTACTCGACATGCTCTGGGATACCCTCTTCAAGCTCTGCTACATCACTGAAGACAACGATATAGTAAAGACCTGGGAAGAGAAGAAGGCTGACAAACAGAAAAAGGGCGAAAAGATGGACTCTCTCAACTTAAGAAAGCTCCACTATACCGCGTCCAACGGAACAGACCTCTATGTAGGATTAACCGAGAACAGCCGCTACTCTTTCAGACCTCCCAAGGATGAAAAACGCATCAACTTCAGCGCAAATATGCCTTCAGAGGAAGTCTGCACCACCCCGGACAAATGGGCTACGGAAGGTGTAGTGTACTCAACCCGTCCGTTGGTCCTGGGCGGCAAGAAAGTAGAGAATTTCGGTTTCCGTTTTGAAAAGGGCAAGGTCGTCGAAGTTATTGCCGGAGAGGGCAAGGAGATGCTCGAATCTCTCGTGAACACAGACGAAGGCGCTTCATATCTGGGCGAAGCAGCTTTGGTCGAATACAATTCACCGATCTCCCAGAGCGGACTGGTCTACTATACCACTCTGATCGACGAGAACGCTTCCTGCCACCTCGCTCTCGGAAGAGGATCATGGCAAATGGATGAAAGATTCAACAATTCACAGATCCACATCGACTTCATGATCGGCACACCAGACATGAATATCGTCGGAACCGATGCCGACGGCAATGAAGTTCAGGTATTCAAAGACGGCAACTTCGCATTCTGATCAAATCCGATCGATCGATCCGCTCCGCCTGCAGCTTTTAGCTCAGGCGGAGTTTTTTTTTATTTTCCATGATATAAAAAAGGCTCCCTGAAAGGGAGCCTTATGTCTGTCATTTCAGTATCTGCTGATGCAGATTATTTATCGGCATCAACAGGTACACCAGCGTACCAGAATCTTCCTCTTTCAACTCCGACAGCGTTGGGGTTGACGAGTGCGAATGAACCGTAGCCCATCAGAGGTACGTAGTAGCTCTTTTCCTTGATCATGTAGGTCTCGATCTCATGCAGGTAAGCGTCACGCTCAGCACCGCTCATGTTCTGGGCCTTCTTGATCATCTCATCGCCGACTTCGTCACCGAGGGATACGACGGGGCCGACACCTGTGGTCTTGCACAGATCCGTGAAGTTGGAAGGATCATAGTAGTCGCAGGAGAATCCGCCACGGCACATCTCGTATCTTGCCTGCTCACGATCTTCGAAGAAGGTCCTGATTTCAGCAGTCTTGAGAGTAACGTCGATGTAGACATCAGCCAGCTGAGCCTTGATGATAGCGGAAACCGTATCATGCAGAGCTGTCTGGTTGTAGTAGTAGGTAACGCTCAGGCGGTTGGTCTCGCTGTAGCCAGCTTCTTCCATCAGTTTGCGGGCTGCATCTTTATCGGTGTAAACGAGCTTTTCCATCTCGTCGCCAACGGTACGGAAGTCACGTCCGTCTGACTGAGGAACACCCTTCGGAACGAATCCGTTGAGTTCGTAGTATAAGTCGGGCAGTTCAAGTGCGGTAACGAAAGCCTGACGGTCAATGCCGAGAGCAATGGCGCGGCGGACTCTTTCGTCCTTGAGTGCGGGGCAATCATCGTTGTAGCTGTTAAGCATCATGTAGTAGTTCGCGGGAGTCATGTAGACCTGGAGCGCCGGAGAACCAGCCATGGTAACAGCAACGTCAGCGTTCAGCGAAGAAGCGTAGTCGACTTCTCCGTTCTCAAATGCCAGACGCTGGGCGTCCTGGTCGGTGATGACCAGTCCGACGAGCTTCTCGGAGATGACCTGATCGGCATTGGCGAAGTATTCGTTCTTGACCATGTCGAATTCCGTTGTAGCGTCGAGGGAGACGACCTTGAAGGCACCGTTGGTGATGATGTTGTTGACATCATTAGCCCAGTCGGAGGTGTGCTCTTTGGTCACATCTGCGCGCTGCGGGAGCCATACGGATGCAGGCATCATTGAGGCAAAGAACGGGCAGGGGGTCGAAAGGGTGATCTTGATGGTATAATCGTTAACCTTTTCGAATCCGACGTCGTCCATGTTAGCGATATCGTCGCCGTCATGTGCTGCGGCATTCAGAACGTAATCGCAGAATTCATAGACATAGTAGGAGTTGGCTCTTCCCATTCCGATCGTGCGCTTCCATCCGTAGATGTAATCGTCCGCGGTAACGGGCTTGCCGTCTGACCAGGTGTTCTTTTCGCTGAGGTGGATCGTGTATTCCATGCCGTCATCGGATACTTCGTATCCGACACAAGCCTGATTTACCAGATTACCTTTACCGTCAGTGCTGAACAGAGGCCAGTAGATCTGTCCGACGAGGGCACCGGTGACAGAGTCATCGATTATCGAAGGGTCGATCTGTCTGGGTTCGCCGGCGATCGCGAAATAGAATGTGTCGCGGTACTTACCGGCGGTCTCTCCACCGCCTCCTCCTCCGGAACATCCTGCAAGGAGAACGCAGAGGGCAACTAACAAAAGCTTGATAGTTATAGATTTTTTCATTTCCCCTCCATTTAGGATTTTTTTATTTATACAACAGTTCCCCCGATGATTTGGTATTTGGGACTGTGGTATATCGTTGGTTTGCGGGCCCTTATTGATTGTCATGACCGGCTCCGCTGATGGATGGTGCTATACAGTTATTTTTCGTAAAGATGGCAGCTCACCGTACGTGTTCCGACTTCTATCGGCTGCGGTCTTTCGGTACGGCAGCGCTCTGTTGCCTTGGGGCAACGGGTGCAGAACGGGCAGCCTGCTGGCGGATTGATGGGACTCGGGACTTCACCTTCCAGAACGATCCTGTTCCTTGCTTTTGCCTGATCCGGATCAGGGATAGGAATAGCCGAAAGCAGAGCACTGGTATAGGGATGGAGCGGACGATGGTAAACGTCGTTTGAAGGTCCGAGCTCCACGATATGCCCCAGATACATGACGCCGATCCTGTCGGAGATGTACTTGACCATCGACAGGTCATGAGCTATGAACAGATAAGAGATATTCATCTCTCTCTGTATGTTTTTGAGCAGGTTGACCACCTGGGCCTGAATGGAAGCATCCAGAGCGGAGATAGGTTCATCGCAGACGATGAATTTCGGGTTGACTGCGAGGCTTCTGGCGATTCCGATACGCTGTCTCTGTCCGCCTGAGAATTCCGCCGGATAGCGTCTTATATGGTCAGGCTTAAGCCCTACTATCTTCAGCAGTTCTACTGCTCTTTCTTCCCTCTCCTCATCCGTATCGTAAATGTTATGGATGATCATGGGTTCCTTGATGATCTCGCCGACTGTCATCCTCGGGTTCAGGGATGCGTACGGATCCTGGAAAATCATCTGCATATCCTTGCGGAAGGCTTTAAGATCCGCTCCCTTGATTTTGGAAACATCCTTGCCTTCAAATGTGATGCTGCCGCCGGCCGGCTCGTACAGTTTAACGATAGTACGTCCGAGGGTCGTCTTTCCGCATCCGGATTCGCCGACCAGTCCGAAGGTCTCTCCTTCCTTAACATCGAAAGTCACGTCGTCAACGGCTTTGACTATCTGTTTCGGGGCAAAGATTCCTTTTGTAACGTCAAAATATGTCTTAAGGTTATTTACCTGCAGAATTACATTTTCACTCATTGTTCTTCGCCCTCTCATCCGTCAGCCAGCATGCGCACTGGTGTGTTTTGCTGAATGTAGTAACCTCAGGCGGGAAATCCTTGCAGACCCTCATCGCCTTCTCGCAACGTTCGACAAATGGGCATCCTTTCGGGGGATCAAGCAGGTCCGGAGGAGATCCGGGAATAGGCTTCAGGTCTTCCTTGCTGTCATCTTCCGGATTTGAGATGCAGCTGATCAGTCCCATGGTATAGGGATGCTTCGGTTCATAGAATATCTCCTTGTCGGTGCCTATCTCGACGATCTCTCCGCCGTACATGATGGCGATGCGGTCGCAGAGCTTAGCCACGACTCCGAGGTCGTGCGTGATCATGATAATCGCGGAATTGGTATTCTTTTTAAGTTCGTCTATCAGCTCGAGCACCTGGGCCTGAATGGTAACGTCCAGAGCAGTGGTCGGTTCGTCGGCTATAACTAGCTTCGGGTTATTGGCAAGCGCGATGGCTATAACGATACGCTGCCTCATTCCTCCGGAAAACTCAAAGGGATACTGTTCTATACGCTTTTCAGCTTCCGGGATGCCTACCAGCCTCATCAGTTCCAAGGCTCTTTCCCTCGCCTGAGCCTTGGTCATGTCGGTATGGTTCAGCAGGGGCTCAACAAGCTGCGTGCCGATCTTCAGAACCGGGTTCAAGAAGGTCATAGGGTCCTGGAAGATCATGGCCATCTTGTCACCTCTGAGCTTTCTCATCGCCTCGACATAGGCTTTTTCATTCGGGAACGATGAAGGCGTGATATCCTCACCATCGAATTTGAAGGTACCTCCTGCCACATAACCGTTGTCGGCCAGCAGTCCGATCAGAGAGTACATGGTCTGGGATTTGCCGGAACCCGATTCGCCGACTATTCCCAATGCTTCGCCCTGATCAACATCCAATGACACGCCGCGCACCGCCTTGACGATACCCTGGTCTGTCTTAAACTCCGTGTAAAGATCCCTGATTTCTACTAATGCCATATTATTACCTCCGCTTCGTCTGCAGGGCTTCGCCGATGCCGTCTCCGATGAAGTTCAGCGAAAGCATCGTAAGAGCGATCGCAGATACCGGCCAGATGATCTGGATCGGGTGGTTGAAGATCAGCGAACGGCAGTCGTTTGCCAGCTTTCCCCAAGAGGGGATCGACGGATCAAGTCCGATACCGACGAAGCTCAGGAATGATTCAGTAAAGATCGCTCCGGGAACCATCATCGTCAGGGATACGATGATCGGTCCGAGTGCGTTGACTATAAGATGCTTGAACAGTATTCTGGAATTGCTGGCTCCGATGACCTGGGCTGCCAGAGAGAATTCCATTTCCTTAAGGCTCATGACCTGAGTGCGGACCTGACGGGCCATTCCTATCCATGATGTCAGGCATATCGCCAGCATCATCGAGCCTACCGAGTTGCCGAAGACCATCAGTATGAGGATGACGTAAAGCAGGCTCGGAACTGCATAGATGACATCGATGACGCGCATCATGATCATATCAAGATTCCCGCCAACATAACCTGCGATCCCGCCATAGACTATTCCGATGACCAGGTTGATGGCCGCAGTGGAAAATCCGATAGCCAAGGATATGCGGGCACCGAACATGATGCGCACCAGGATATCGCGTCCCAGCTTATCGGTACCGAACGGATGCTCCATACTAGGCAGAGCGTTGCGGTTGGCCATGTCCTGCGATTCATAGCCATAGGGCGAGATTATCGGGACCACTATGGCCGCGATAATCATGAGAACGACGAAGATCAGTCCGAAAAGGGCCAGCTTATTCTGTCTGAAACGGCCCCAGGTGTCCTGGAAGAAAGTCTTCGAGGACATCGCGATGAATTCAGAGTTTTTCTCAGAATCGGGAAGCGTAACGAACAATGAGTCGTCGGGCTTCTGTGTTTGCGTAATTGTGCTCATTTTCCCCTCCTCTGTTTATTTATCCAGTTTGATTCGCGGGTCCGCGATGGCTGCTGCTATATCACTTATCAGAGTCATGACGACGACGAGGGTCCCAAGGAAGATCGTCAGTCCCATGACCAGAGTGTAGTCACGGTTGGTGATGGAGCTGGTGAATTCCGCCCCGATGCCCGGGATGGAAAACAGCGATTCTATAACCAGAGAACCGGTGACAAGGCCGGAGAACATGGGTCCGGCATAAGTGATGACAGGAAGCAGCGCGTTCTTCAGACCGTGCTTGATGATAACCATTGTTTCCTTAGTTCCTTTGGAGCGGGCTAGAGTAATGTAGTCCTGGCCCATGACATCCCTCAGGCTTGAACGGGAAAGCCTGGTGATCGACGAAACCGGGCCGAGGGAGAGGGCGAACACAGGCAGAATGTACTGTGTAGGTTCCTTCAGTCCGACGACTTTGACCCAGCCCAGCTTGACAGCGAACAGGACCATGCATCCTATGGCGAACAGATAGCCGGGGATGGATACTCCCAGAGTCGTCATCAGGGTTATAAGGCTGTTGACCCAGCGTTTTTTCGAAAGGGCCGAGAAGATCCCAAGGGCAAGACCGATAAACATCGACACCACAAAGGCCATGACGCCCATACGGAAAGATACCGGTGTGCGTTTCGCGATGATATCGGAAACCAGAAGACCTTTCTTGGAGATGGATTCTCCGTAGTCACCCTTTGCGGCATTAATAAGGAAAGTGATGTACTGCTGACCGACGGGCTTATCCAGGTTGTACTTGGCCCTCATGGCCTCGTAAGCTTCGGGAGTTATGACCTTGTTGTCCTGAGCGAAAGGATCGCCGGGCATTGCTCTTACCCCGAAGAAAGTAATAGTAGCCAGGATAAGTAGTGTCAGAAAGCCGATAGCCAGTCTTTTTACTATATACTTGAACATCTTTTTCCCCTTTCTATATAGTTTCCGGACAGGAATAATAAATATGATTATATTAAGTGAGATTATACACACCCGCATATGCCTTTGCAACCTTTTCTATATCTTTTTTCCAATTTAATGATTTAATTTAGTTAACACTTTCTTTCATTTTGCGTGTTTTTACCTTATTTGCTTCAGCACACAGATGATTTTGTAAAGGGCAGATGATTGTATGAAATCTGCATAATTGTGCGTAATGATACAATTTAATTACATGTATTCAAAAAAACCCTCCGTCAGACTAAAGAAGAGTATTTCCATGTGTTCCCGTAAGACGAACACCACATATGCGCAGCAGCCTGACTAATATAAATGAAGGCTCCTGCCGAATAATCTGCACCGGTATTTAAAATCTGTACAGACCCATCCGGATCCCTAAGTTCTGGTATACTGTGAATGCAAAGATGTGCATTACCTTCCCTCTGTCTCCGGTTCCACAGTTTTTAAGATATAATTGAGATACCGATCTTTCACGGAGAAGACCATGCATTTGACAGGATATTACGAATCGCCTTTGGGCGTTATAGAACTCGTTTCAGACGGAAAAGCCCTTACTGGACTTCAATTCTGCGGACAGGACTTCAATGCTCCACCTATCAAGGAGAAAGGATATGATAAAAACGACTTGTCTGTATTTGAAGAGACATTACGCTGGCTTGGTATATACTTTACGGGTACTGATCCCGGCTTTATTCCTCCCCTGTTACTCAAGGGCTCTCCCTTTCAGCTGTCCGTATGGCGCATACTGCTGGAGATCCCCTTCGGGAGAACGATGAGCTATGGTGAGATAGCAAAGATTATTGCTAAGGAGCGCGGGATAAAGAAGATGTCTTCCCAGGCTGTTGGCGGTGCGGTCAGCCGCAACCCCGTTTCGCTTATCGTGCCATGCCATCGGATTATAGGCTCGGACGGCAGCATGACAGGTTACGGCGGAGGTATCGAAAGAAAACTCGCGCTTCTGAAGCTGGAAGGTATAGTCATGGGAAGCGCCGCAGTAAAGGCTTTCTCAAAACAGCACTGATTCATTGAAGGGAGGGGCTTCCAACCAGCCATAGAAAAACCGAATACTTGATGATAAAATAAAAGTAAAGAAAACACAGGAGGGATCATGAGAGAGCTTAAGACTACGACCGTAGCATACGGAAACGGCATCTTTGCGATAGACCAGCAGATGGTGAGGGCTTTCCTTGTGGTAGGAAATGGAAAGGCCCTCCTCATTGACACCGGAGCAATTCAGACGGATATCCAGAGCATCATCGCCGGAATCACCGATAAACCGGTAACGGTCGTGCTCACACACAGTGACGGGGACCATACCGGTAACCTTCAGGCTTTCAGCGAGGCATTTATTCACGCCAATGATCTCGAAAACGTAAAGACGAGACCGGAATACAAAGATGTAGCACTCAATGAAATGAAAGCAGGAGATGTATTCGACCTCGGGGGACGCAGGCTTAAAACGCTGTTCATTCCCGGACATACTCCAGGTTCCATTGCGCTGCTTGACGAAGAGAACAAGCAGATTTTTCCAGGGGATACCGTGTCTTACGGCCCGGTATACATGTTCGGCAAAGGCCGCAATATCAACGACTATCTCGATACGCTGAACTATCTGAGAGGCTTCAGAGACGCCGGTGCATTCAACAGTGTCTACTGCGCGCACGGCGAATGCCCGCTGGATCCTTCGATAATCGACACACAGATAGAGCTCACCCGCGGGATCATGTCGGGGGCAATCACAGGAGAAGAAACACCGATGAGGGGAGACACGGTGGTGCGCCTTGCAAAGCTGGGCAAGACCGGTATACTTTATTGAACAGGGAAACCGCAGCGAAGATTAGAGAAATCCCTCTGAACCTGAATTATTAAGCAAATTGATTCGTTAACGAAACAGCGCCGGCGTGCCGGCGCTGTTTTGCTTTCCTTTGAGGCTGCGAGCAGTCTGTTAATTACAGATCGAACGGAACTACGTCCTTGACAGCTTCCTCCGGGGTTATGATCGCCCCTCCGTTATCCAAATCGATCATGATATATCTGTCGTTTCCCATTCCGAGCTCCTTCATATAAGTGAGCTGTCTGAGGCCGTGACGCGTCTCGATGCGCTCGACGAGATCATGGTGATCTTTTTCCGTAAGAGCGTAGACGAGATCGACAGAGGCCTGATCTGCGGCCAGGATATCCGTCGATGCGATGATGCCGATGTTCGGAGTGACTACGGGAGCAGCATTCACGCCTTCACAGTCACAGGAAACGGACATGTTCCTCAGTGTATTGACGTAGGTGACGTTTCTGCCGAAGTGGTCTATGGTCGCCTTGGTCGATTCAGTCATCCTCTCCATGAATTCTTCCGTTTTGATATCCCACATATTGGGCTGTCCAGGAGTGGTATGGATCATTTTCTTGCCTATCCTGCCGTCCGCGCATCCTATGCCCAGGTTTTTATTGGATCCCCCGAAACCTCCCTGAGTATGGCCCTTGAAATGCGTGAGGGCGACCAGTGAATCGTAATCGAGAAGTCCTTTGCCTACGGTCATATGGTCAAACCACTTTCCACCTGCGACAGGCAGGTCCGCTGTACCGAATTCATCCATGATATCTACAGGAGCAAAAGTCCATCCGTTGGTCTCAATGGTCTTTCTGTGAGCTTCTGTCGTATAGCGGCCGCCCTCATAATATGTATTGGTCTCTACAATGGCGCCGTCCTTGATTTCTTTTTCGAAGAATTCCCTGACCCATTCCCTCGGAAGGATATTCGGACCCTGAGGCTCGCCTGTGTGGAGCTTAACCGCCACCTTTCCGCAGATATCTCCGTTTACCTTCTCATAAGCTTTTATAAGCCCTGCTGCTGAAAGATCCCTCGTAAAATAAACGATGGATTCGTTGCCTTGCCTTTCGCTCATCGGGATGTATTTTTCCCCGCCCGTGCCGGGTACTGCCTTTTTATCCATGTTGAATCTCCCTTTCTGAAAATGCTTTACTACTTTTATTATATAATACGCGCCAGTTTTTTCAAAGAGATGAGGGAAAGCCCGTTCAGAGCTTGACATGAGTTGCATCCCGAAGTAGTATTTTAAGATATCGGGGCATTGAATGGTCTTTGCAGGGCCTGTCAGCGGAAGCATATTCATTTTTCAGGAACAGGTTCTGCCTTTTTTCATTCCGAAAACAGCTCCGTCAGCGCGTATAACCTCAGCCAGCTCCAGAAAGGTGACAGCATATGGATCTTATCAGAGAATGCATAGAAAAATACCATGAAACGATGATCACCGAACGCCGCCACATGCATGCACATCCAGAGCTTTCCGGAAATGAGTACGAGACTTCAGCCTATATACAGGAAGAACTCAGCAAAGCAGGGATATCTTTCGACATTGTGCCGCCCGGCAAGAGCGTTATCGCGGTGATCCACGGAAAGAATCCCGGTAAGACCATCCTTTTAAGGAGCGACATAGATGCTCTCCCTGTTACGGAAGCGACGGGGCTGCCTTTTTCTTCCGAGACCATTGGAGTCATGCACGCCTGCGGACATGACACACACGCAGCGATAGGAATCACCGTTGCCAAGGTCTTGAACAGCATACGGGACAAACTGCACGGTACAGCTAAGGTTGTTTTTCAGGAAGCGGAGGAGATAAGCTTCGGTGCAAAACATGTATTGGAATCGGGTCTCATCGATGACGCAGACAACTCGCTTATGCTGCACGTCGACGTGTCCCGTCCGACAGGTGTTTTCGGGACGAATTACGGAGTAAGGAGCGCTATGACCGCCATCTGCAAGGTAGTGGTCCGAGGCAAAGGAGGACATTCAGCGTTTCCTGAGACCACAGTAAACCCCGTACTGATAGCCGCACGTATCATCGAGGCAGTCTCGGAGATCACAGCCTATGAGATTTCCAGAGATGATTTCGTTCTTATATCCCCGACCGAGATCACGTCGGGCACCAAGAACAACGTGATCCCGCAGACTTGCGACATCACATTCAACGCTCGTTATTACGACAGCAAGTTCGTGGAGCTGATCCCTGAGCTCATCTCAAGGAAAGCGAAAAACATCGCGGCCTCCTCGGGAGGAGAAGCCGATATCCTCTTCAGTTCGCACGGCAAGCCGATGGTAAACGAAAAGGATTCAGTGGACAGGGCTCTTTCGGTCATCGAACGCATATGGGGAAAAGATATGATAGAGCTCACTCCGCCGGGGCTTTTCGCAGACGACTACGCATATATCCAGGAAATAATACCGGGAGTGGCTGTGACCATCGGGGCCGCAAAGGAAGGAAATACGTCTGCATCGCACAGCCCGACGATGATGCCCGACGAGGCTTACATGGATACCGCCGCCCGCTTCGCCGCTGAATACATGGCGGAATATCTTGGATTCGCCGAATGAACTGCCTCAGAGTCCATTTAAGCCTATATCCAGGAGAATATACACAGCATCAATTCATCGGCAGCAGGCATGTGCTACTCTGTAAAATGCGATTATCCGTTTTTTTCTCAAATAGTAATTTTTTGCCCGGTGCGTCAGTCTCGATCTTATCATGATCCACACGTATGATTGCTGTTCCGTAAGGAGAGGTGATGAATTCGCTGAGTGCCTGATCATACGTCAGCACCGATCCAATCGACCAAAGTTCAAGATTGCTCGTATCATTGACGTATTCCTCGCTTTCATCTCCCGCGCAGAAATACCAGCCGCTGCCGCCCTCTCTCGAAGGTTCATCACGCACTCCGTATCCGATCTTCCATCCGCCCTCGCGGATCTTTCTGGTGATGATTGCTGGTATCCCGTACATTTTCTTATACTCGATCATAGGCTGATAAGTTTTCTTAAGCCCGAGAAACACCTTTCAACCAATCCGACATCGGGTACGCCATCGCAGATAAGTTTTCTGATATCCGCGTACCATATTCTTTTGTTGTCCGCATTTTCCGCAAGCAGAACAGTCAGGTTCAGAATCTGATTACCTTTCGCATCAATTACGTAATTGATCTCGTACGGATCGGCTTGACCCTTAACTGCATACAGTTGAACACTCCCGCCACTTATAGAAGTGGGGGATTCCTGCTTCAACGCTGCAGCTTGCATACGGCGTCGTATCGCCGTATACAGAGGCCGCCGGCTCCACAGGCGTTGCGGATTCGGACAGTTCCTGCCCTATCGTGATGGTATGTGTTGTATTAGATTTCTATGCCGTATCCCTCATGTACTCTCTTAGTCCTTCCTGAAGGATGTTCATTGCGGCATTT
>JAIKVR010000036.1:0-27500 GCA_024685545.1 Eubacteriales bacterium
TGTTCCCACGGTGCTTTTGACTACCCTCCCGAAGTCAGCCATCGATCTTACGATCCAGAACGCAGCAGGTCACGATATGGCTGTTGCTATCGGCGGTGACGGGACACTGAGGGAGGTGGTATCATCACTTATCGCTGCGGATATCGATCTCCCGGTCGGATATATTCCTGCAGGCAGCACCAATGACTTTTCAAGAACGCTGAATCTTTCATTGAACCCGGTCAAGGCAGCTGAGGATATCGTTAATGGCCACGAGGAATCGATAGATCTGATGAGTCTCAACGACGAGGTGTATACCTATGTCGCTTCATTCGGAGCATTCACAAAGGCCTCATATGAGACATCGCAGAGCGCCAAAAACGCATTGGGTCATTCAGCTTACATCGCTGCGGCCCTTAAAGGCCTGTCGGACATCAGGCCATTCCATCTGAGACTTGAATATGACTCAACAGTATATGAAGAGGATTTTATTTTCGGATCCTTCTCCAATTCCACATCCATCGGAGGCTTTCTCAAAATGAATGAGAACGATGTGGATCTAAAGGACGGTAAATTTGAGGTCCTTCTGGTGAAAAATACCAGAAACATCTTTGATCTCGTGGAAATGGCCGCCAGTATTTCCAACATGGATTACTCCAATGATAACCTGGTATTCTTTTCAGCCGATAAGGTAACGATCTCCGCCGATCCGAACATGGACTGGACTTTGGACGGGGAATACTGCAAGGGACAGCAGGATGTAACGATCAGCATACTCCCAAAACGTCTGAGGATTATTCTTCCGTCATAATTACAGGCAGCTTTCATTAAGAATGAACGAAGGGCAGCCGGAAGGCTGCCCTTATCGTATTTAGCTGATCCCGGATGGAAGCGCTTCGGGAATCGGACCCGTATCAGAGCAGAACGCATCATCCTTTTGTATTTAATTCTGAGCATCATAGGATTTCCTATGGTATTGCGTATACCCTTATGATATATATATGGTAATAATCCGAAGAAGAGAAAAACATGCCTGAAATCAATTTTCTGACGTTCCTGTTAGTATGCCCGATGGTCTTTCTTGCCGGTTTTGTAGATGCAATTGCCGGAGGCGGAGGACTCATATCCCTGCCCGCATATATGCTCTCAGGGCTGCCGCCCTCCTGGGCTATCGGTACGAATAAGATGAGCAGTTCCATGGGAACAACGCTTGCGACCTTCCGCTTCATGAAAAACGGTTATATTGAGCTCAGAACAGCGATCCCGTGCTGCGCGGCAGCACTGATAGGCAGCGCCATAGGGGCAAATCTCAATCTTATCTTTCCGCAGCGGGCTTTTATGTATTTTATGCTGTTTGTCATCCCTCTGACTGCCTTTTACGTCCTGAAGAACAAGACTTTCAGAAGTGACGGATCCCAGCTTCCGCAGTGGAAGACCATCACTGCGGCGGTGCTTATCTCTTTGGTTATTGGCATATATGACGGCTTTTACGGCCCCGGGACCGGAACTTTTCTGATCCTGCTGCTGACTGGAGTCATCAGGATGGATCTGAACAAGGCAGCTGGAATTACGAAAGCGGTGAACCTGTCTTCAAATATTGCGGCTTTAGCCGTATATCTCATTAATGGCACGGTGATCCTTCCGCTGGGTCTTACAGCCGGGGCTTTCAGTGTTTTAGGCAATTATATAGGTACCCGCTTTTTCGATAAGAAAGGCGCTGATTTTGTCAAACCGATCATCCTTCTGGTGCTTTCGGTATTTTTTATCAAGCTCATCACAGAGTTGTTTATTTGACAAAAAAACCTATCGGGTGCCTTGTGCCCGCAAAGCACCCGATAGGTTTTACAGTACTTAATAAAAGGGGAAAAATCTATTTCGCCTGTATTATATGTTGCCAACCTTAAGATAATCTTTAAACGATGTTCCGCCAAAGGTTAGAATTTCATTAGAAAAGCACAGCGCCTCCGGAAAAGGCGCTGTGCTTTATATTAGTGTATAAAAGAAAGGAACAATACAATATTGATATTATACTATATAAAGAACCTTTAAACAACCTTTAACAACGCAAGGTTTACACAATTTTCCCGATCGATTTTGTTTTCCGTCATTTAAAACTAACAATGTTAGTATATAATTAGAGCTGTAGGTATAATGTCGGAATGAGGTGTGCAATGGCAAGAAAAGGTCTGACGAATGAAAATATAATGGCAGCAGCCACTGATCTGGTAAATGAGAAAGGATACGATAATTTTTCCCTCCGCGAACTGGCTGCCCGCCTATCGGTAAAGCCCCCGTCGCTGTATAACCACATAGATGGCATAGACGCTATAAGCTCCGCGGTAGGGGTTACGGCTGCCCACAGAATGGGCAGTGCGCTGAAAGAAGCTCTGATGTCAGGCAAGGATAAGGAAGGATCATTCCTTATGGTTTTCACCGCTTACAGAAACTATGCGACCGAAAACCCGGAACTCTACAAGGCGATTTCCCACCTTCCGGAAATAAAAGACGAGAAGGCTCTTGAAGCAAGGCGCATATGCTTCCAGCCGATCAGAGACGCAGTGGCATTGTTCATCACCGAAAACAGCAGCGCCGTGCATTTCTACCGGGCCATACGCAACTACCTTCACGGTTTCGTATCGATGGAAAGACGAGGTTATATGCAGACCAATCCAATGCCGTCCGAGGAGAGCTTCCAATGGGCTGCGCAGATGTTTTTAAAGGAGCTGAAGGAAGCGGAGGATAGGGAATGAAAAAATACTTTAAATACATAAAACGCTACAAGGGATATTTTATCTTCGGCCCTGTATTTAAGATCATCGAATCGGTCTGTGAGGTGTTCCTGCCGTATATTACGGCGGATATAATCAACGTCGGCACTAAAACAGGAGATATCAGCTATATCATAAGCAATGGTCTTTATATGATCGGGCTTGCGGCGCTGATGCTTATTTCCAGCATTACCTCTGGATATCTTGCCATAAAAGGCGCAGCCTATCTGGCCAAGGATCTCCGACGCGACGTTTTTTCACGTATCCAGGAGTATTCGTTTAAGAACATCGATGATTTTTCGCCCGGGGCGCTGATTACCAGGATTACCAATGACATTACTCAGATACAGACATTCACTCAGTCATCCATGCGTATGGCTTTGAAAGCCCCGATACTTCTTGTGGGTTCTGTGATAATGGCTGTGGTCATGTGCAGGCCGCTGGCGGCTACTGTAGCCGTCATAGTGCCGATACTGGTCTTATTGACATACTACCTTATCAGAACAGCCTCCCCCAGATACACTGTTATGCAGGAGGGACTGGACAAGCTCAATTCCGTGACGAAGGAGACCCTGACTAATGAGAAGGTGATCAAATCATTTGCCAGGGAGGATTATGAGAAGGTGAAATTCTCAGATGTCAATGCAGGGCTCACCGATAAAAGCATCAACGCCCTGAAGGTCATGATCTGGTTCAGACCGACATCGCGGCTGGCTATCAATGCGGCAATAATCGCCGTATTATGGATCGGGGGCAACAACATCGCTTCCGGCACGATAGAGATAGGCACACTCACCGCATTTATTGGGTATCTGAACCAGATACTGAACGCTCTCAACTCTATGGCTAACGTGTTCCTCAGGTTCTCCAGGGCAGCAGCCTCGG
Organism: Eubacteriales bacterium; assembly: GCA_024685545.1. Classification (GTDB taxonomy): domain Bacteria; phylum Bacillota; class Clostridia; order Eubacteriales; family Anaerofustaceae; genus JAAYHF01. The sequence goes on from JAIKVR010000036.1 coordinate 3,633, forward strand.
ATAAGCGCATTTCACAGGTGTTTGCAGAGGTGATAGATATCAGCGACGATGACGCCGCATCTCCCGGGAAGACAGTGGAAAGGGGAGACATCGAGTTCAGAAATGTGTATTTCCGTTATTATAAAGGCAATCCCGAGAAGGTGCTGGATGATGTCAGCTTTACTGTCAAGAGCGGTCAGACTGTCGGAATCATAGGTTCGACGGGCAGCGGCAAGACGACTCTGGTCTCACTTATCCCGCGGCTGTACGACGCTGATGATGGAGAGGTCGTTATTGACGGTGTCAACGTAAAGGATTATTCCCTCAGCAACCTCAGAAAGCACGTGGCAATGGTGCTGCAGGTCAATACCCTGTTCTCAGGTACGATAGAGGAGAACCTGCGCTGGGGCAATGAAGACGCTTCCCCGGAAGACATGAGAGAAGCGTGCAGAGCCGCCTGTGCAGACGAGTTTATCGATACCTTTGAATATGGTTATCAGTCGGAACTGGAGCAGGGGGCTGATAATCTTTCAGGCGGGCAGAAACAGCGTCTCTGTATAGCGAGAGCTCTCCTTAAAAAACCGAAGATACTTATTCTCGATGATTCGACCAGCGCCGTGGATACTTCAACGGAAGCCAGGATCAGGCGCGGGCTGAAAGAGTATCTGCCTGAGGCTACTAAGCTCATCATCGCCCAGAGGATAACCTCCGTTATAGACGCAGACCTTATCATCGTAATGGAAAAAGGGAGGATCGCCGGAGCGGGCAGGCATGAAGATCTTATCAAAACATGCCAGCCGTACAGGGAGATTTATTATTCACAGAAAGAAGATAAGGAGGATTCGTGATGGCAGAGGACCGTATGTCAAGGATCGCTGAAAAATATGGTTCCAGAACCGGTGCCGCGCCGTCTCCCAAGAAAGTGGAGCTGAGAGCGGGAGGCGGGGGCAACGAAGCCAGGGAAAAGGCGATGTCGGGGGGCAAGCCGAAAAACACCGGAAAGACCATAAAACGGCTTTTCTTCTATCTTTCCCGTGAAAAGGCGCGCCTTATCGCAGGCATTGGTTTTGCCCTGGTGCATGAAATCGCGATGCTCACAGGCACCTATTCGCTGAGGAGGATCATGAACAGTTATGTGGCTACCGGGGATATCGCGAATCTGGCCAAAGCTCTTATGATACTTGCAGCTGTATATATTATCAGTGTCTCCACACAGATATTCTCCCAGTATCTGATGCTGGGGCTTTCCCAGTCTACGCTGAAGCATATGAGGAAAGAGCTGTTTGACAAACTTCAGTCGCTGCCGATAAAGTATTACGACACTCATTCCACCGGTGACATCATGAGCCGCTTTACCAATGATATCGATACTATAGGAGACCTGCTCAATACCACATTGATCCAGACGATAGAAGGAGTGATCACTCTTACCGGTATCTGCGTACTGATGGTCTATACAGACTGGCTGCTGGCCTCGATCACTCTTGTAATAGCCCCTGTTATGATACTGGCTACAAATCTGCTGATAAAATACGGCCGTGCTCCGTATCGGGCACAGCAGCGCCAGTTGGGCATATTGAACGGTTACGCGGAGGAAATGATCAACGGGCAGCGGGTCATAAAGGTATTCAACCATGAAGATGCCGTTCTGGATGAATTCGGTTATATCAATGATTCATTAGCAGCTTCTTCAATAAAAGCGCAGTTCTTCTCCTCTATGATGAACCCGGTCACCCATAACCTGTGCAATCTGAATTATGCGCTGACGGCTTCCCTGGGCGGAATATTCGTCATCACCAGAGGACTTGATATCGGAGCGCTTACGGTGTTCGTCAACTACACCCGCCAATTCCAGAGGCCGATAAATGACGTCACCACCCAGAGCAACACTATCTTCTCAGCACTCGCCGGGGCTGAGAGAGTCTTTGAGGTAATGGACGAAACGGAGGAGACTGAGGACAGCGATGAGATATCTCTTGAAAAGATCGTAGGTCGGGTAGAATTAAAAAATGTCGGTTTCGGGTACACGGAAGACTCGCCTGTGCTTCATGATATCACGCTTACAGCCGAGAAAGGACAGAAAATAGCTTTTGTAGGATCTACCGGGGCAGGGAAAACTACGATCACCAATCTGCTGAACAGGTTCTATGACATAGATAAAGGGCAGATAACCATAGACGGCATTCCGATCAACAGGATAAACCGCAGGTTCTTAAGACAGAACGTTGCGATGGTGCTGCAGGACACGCACCTTTTCACGGGCACTGTAATGGAGAATATACGCTATGGCCGCCTTGATGCGACGGATGAGGACGTGATCCGCGCTGCCAAGGCTGCCCGGGCTCATTCTTTTATCGTCAATTTGGAAAACGGTTATGATACCGTCATCGAAAATGACGGTGCGGGGCTTTCACAGGGTCAGAGGCAGCTGATCAATATAGCGCGCGCGCTGATATCCGAATCCCCCATATTGGTACTTGACGAAGCGACCAGTTCCGTGGATACCCGTACGGAACGGCAGATCGAATCCGGTATGGACGAGCTGATGAAAAACCGGACCACCTTTGTCATAGCCCACCGTCTTTCTACTGTACGTCAGGCGGATGCGATAATGGTCATGGAACACGGGTCGATCATCGAGAGGGGCATCCATGATGAGCTTCTCGAACAGAAGGGGGTCTATTACGAGCTGTATAACGAACTGGCGCAGCTGACCTGATCCTGTCTGGAATGAATATCAAATAAGAAAAACATAGATAATGAGGCAGATGTTTTCATCTGCCTCATTCGCATCAGCTAATCCTGAAATGCCCCAGAATATCCTTGTGCATCTCCAGGATATCTTCTTCGTAATTGACCTGAAAGGGTCTGGAATGGTGGATAACGTAAGGCACTCCGTGCTTGTTTCGCCTGTCTGAGATTATTCCTATATGCCCGTCAAAAACGACTATATCGCCGCCCTGCCATTCTTCGATATCTGCTACGTCGACAGTCAGTGAAACAGCATGTCTTTCAAAATAACGCCTAAGGTTGCTCACACGGCGGAAATCGATGTTTTTATCCGGTGTGGAGATATTGTATTCGTCTCTGTGCGCCAGAACGTCCTCATTCAGCAGGTGCATCAGATCGTACCCCGCGCCTTTAAGTGCGAAAGCGACAACATCCGTGCAGACTCCGTATCCGTCGTCCGGGTAGCCTGATGCATAGTAAGCACTCTTGTATTTCGGTCTTGTGGACACATATTCCTTCGCGGAAGCCAGTATATCAGTCTGATCATCGATCCCGTCATTGTCATAATCGACGGCACTAATATATGGCTCTATGGCGAAATCCTCTCCGCTGTATCCTTTTCCCTTAAAAGGTTTAAGGTAAGAGAGCGCCGCTGAAATAACGCTTATCAGGCAGCCCAGCGTTATTAGAATAATGACTATAGCTTTTCGTTTCTGCATTTTCCGCACCAGCTGCATCCGCTGCAGTAATCCTTTCGGGAACAGTGCGCACATCTGGGCTGGATATCCGGCTCCTCGTCGGATGGAGGGTACTGCAGTCCCGAACGCAGCGCCTGTACGTGCTGATATGCCTTCGGCACGTGATATGTCCTGCCGTCTTTGACAAATACGCTGCCTATGCCTCTGAATGAGAAAGGCACATTCTTTCGTACGCATTGTCTGTAAAGGCTTTCGACCCATTCGTGTCTGAGCGGTCTTGCTCCTTCATAGTTTTCACCATCGGCTATAACGCTTTCTATCTGACCGCCCTCTAGGTATTTCTCCATATCGATCGGTCCTATGAACGGGGCTGCCATAGCTCCCTTGTGCTTTGCCGGCAGTTCCAACAGCAGCGGAAGGCGCTCGTCGGCACATCGCTGGTTTTCGACCGTGACGTTGATCGAAACGTTCGGGTAACCGTCATTCCAGTCGGCCGGCAGGCATTCTTCAATTCGCGGCGCCCGCTTTGTGAGCAGCCAGAAAAAAACATCGCTTCTTGCTTTTATCATCGCCCAGGCTTCACCTCTCCACGGGTCGGCCTCTTCCAGAAAGAAGTCACTTGTGAGGCAGACATTAACTGTCGACCCCTCGGGTATCTTATATGCACCGAGCCTGTCCTTTTTAATCGGAAGACTGAAGTTCGTTTTTACTTTGTAAATAATCCCTCCGTCACGCCCCCGCTGTTTGTCCAAGTAGAACATATAGCAGTTTTCGCAGCCCTCGCTGTATTTGCGGCATCCGTGCCAGGGATTCCAGAAGTATTCCATATCCGCACCTTAAGGCTATAGTACCATAACGGAAGATGTGAAAAAAGAAAGCGCCGTTTCCTTTACGGGAGCGGCGCTATGAATGCTTTTATTATTCCGGATTCTGTGAACTGACTCCTGTCAGGACATTCATATCCAGCAGATGCTCCGGTTTCGGCAGGTTGATGCTGATGGTCTCTCTGAGCACGTCTTCTATGGTCTCAACAGGAATGATCGTCATATGCTCCTTTACTGCATCAGGCACATCAGCCAGATCTTCCTCATTCTCTTTCGGGATGAGGACCTTTTTGATGCCGGCTCTCTCAGCTGCGATCAGTTTTTCCTTTAAGCCTCCGATAGCTGTCACGGCTCCTCTCAAGGTGACCTCGCCGGTCATGGCCAGCCTCGGGTCTACCTTTATCCCTGTCAGCAGGGAAGCAAGTGACGTGAAGATCGTAATGCCTGCGGAAGGCCCGTCCTTCGGAACAGCCCCGGACGGTACGTGGACGTGTATGTCCCTTTCACGGAAATTAACTGAATTCATCGGGAGCCGGGATTCCAGCAGACTAAGAGATATACGCGCAGATTCCTTCATGACATCGCCAAGCTGACCGGTGAGTATTACTTCGCCTTTGCCGGGCATATCGGCTGATTCGATGAACAGGATCTCTCCTCCTACCGGGGTCCAGGCCAGTCCTGTCACCACTCCGGGGGGATTGTCGTCGCTGGCTTTGTCGCGGGAAACGATCCTGCGTCCAAGCACTCTGCTCAGATCATCTTCCGTGATGATCCTGGGCTTATCTGCGCCGCTCTTGACTATATCCGCGGAAACGCTGCGGGCTAAAGTCAGCAGGGCTTTCTTTAACCCTCTTACGCCGCCTTCTCTTGTATACTCAGATATGATCACCTTTATTGCCTCGTCGGTCACATCCATCTGACCAGGCTCGATGCCGGTATCCTTCAGTACGTCAGGAAGCAGATGCTCCTTTGCAATGTGGTATTTTTCTTCCTCAGTGTAACTCGATATCTCTATGGTCTCCATCCTGTCCAATAACGGTGCTGGTATGGTGTCAGTTGAGTTTGCTGTGGCTATAAAGAACACGTTGGAAAGATCGTAGGGCAGATCGAGGTAGTGATCGGTAAAGGTCGTATTCTGTTCGGGGTCCAGCACTTCAAGCAGCGCGGCCGAAGGATCCCCTGAGAATCCTCCTGCGGAGAGCTTATCGACTTCGTCCAGAACCATGACCGGATTGGTCTTTCCTGCCTGTTTCATGGCATTGAGGATCCTTCCGGGAAGTGCGCCTACATAAGTTCTCCTGTGCCCTCTGATCTCGGATTCATCCCTGATCCCTCCCAGGGAGAGACGTACATACTGTCTGTTGAGGGCGCGGGCAATGCTCTTGCCGAGGCTGGTCTTGCCTGTGCCCGGCGGGCCTACCAGCAGGAGTATGGAACCCTTGCTGTCGTTTCTCAGCTTCATGACTGCCAGATGCTCTACGATCCTCTTCTTGACCTTTTCCAGACCGTAATGGTCCTCGTTGAGTATCTTCTCAGCCTCATTCAGATCGACATCATCTGCGGGTTCTTTCTTCCAGGGCAGCGCGAGAATGAAATCGAGGTAATTGCGTATAACGCTTGTCTCTGCGGTTTCCATCGGCTGTGCTTCGAGCTTGGCTGCTTCATCAAGAGCGGCTTTCTTTACCTCCTCAGGGAGTTCTGCCGCTTCGATCCTGGTCCTGTAGTCGCTTTTTTTGCCGTCCGCTTCTTCGCTTCCGTCCTCTCCGAGTTCCTTTTTGATGGCCTTCATCTGTTCGCGCAGCATCTGGTCGCGGTAATACTTGTTGGTCCTTTCGGACAGCCTCTCGCTCAGCTCAAGGTTCCATGCGACAGCTTCCCTGTGCTTCAGCAGATCATCCATGAATCTAAGGCTTCTCTCCTTCATGGAATCGATCTTCAGATACTCGAATTTTTCAAGCGGTGTTGAAGGTACTGTCTTGCTCATGTGCACGATCATCGAATTGATGCTCTGAATTGAATCGATGAATCTGATGTACTGCAGAGAACCGCGGAAGCCCTTGCTCATGTCCTTTACAATATCCTTCACGGAGGAGAGCATCTGGTTTTCCATCTCCTCGTCAAGGTCTTTTGTTTCAGGATAATCCGTGACATCGGCGAAAAAACCGTCGCCAGCTTCGATAAGCCTGTTGATCTTTACCCTTTCACCTGTCTCGATCTCAAGGAGGAGCTTTCCCTCGGTGTGTCTGGTGGTCTTTAATGTAAAACGCACTCCTAGGTTCTGATAATCCTCGGAAACAACGCCGACTGTTCCTGTCTTTAACGGTACTGCCACACCGCCTCTTTCGAAGGACTGTGCAAAGCTGTTGTCACTTCTTTCCGTGCGGATAAGCACGGTAGTGCGCGGCAGAAGCATGCTGTCCTCTACAGGAAGAACTTTAAGTGAACTGTCTGATAATTCGTACATGTTTTTTACTCCTTACTGCCTCGCCCTGCGGCGATAGCGCATATTCTGTTGTCGTCTGCGGTGAATACGCTGAATGTATGCTGCTCGTTTGAACTGTGATTTTCAAATATCGTGCCTGTAATGGGTCTCGAATCTGTCATAATGCCGCTTCGCTCCCGGTGGATATCAGAGACGGAAGATGTTCCCGGCAGAAGGCCGACATGCGCTGAGACAGGGAAAAAGCTCCGTCGCACATGCACCATGCCGCTGTCTGTCCGTAGTATACCGAAACGATCGTGTCTGCCAGTCTGAGAGCCGGATCTCTTTCCCAACCGCTCTCAAGAAGGCATTTGCAGATATAGTCTCTGTCGGACAGATATCTTTTGGTCTGTTCGCTGTTCCGGTACTCGGGGGATACAGCGCCTCTCATCCATTGTTTGCAAATCTCCAGCCCGTAGTATTCTATCGACTGGGCTGTCCTTTCAAGAAACACGGTAATGCGCTTTAATGCATCGTCACCGCATTTATCGGCTTCTCCGCAGCTTAAGTCCGACATGCGGATCGTGATGGCTACGGCGATATCTTCTTTTCTCCTGAAATAAGTATAAAAGCTTCCCTTTGAGACGCCGGCCATCTCTACGATCTCATCCACCGATACACGGCAGATGCCCTTTTGTTCATCGAGAGCCTTTGCCGCTTCGATAAGCTTTTCCCTGGTCAGCTTGGCATTATCCTGTCGTTTTCCCATGAACGCACCCGCTTTTCATCTTCTGACAATCGTATTGTACTACAGTCACTGACTTTAGTCAATGACTGTAGTCAATTTATTAATGCCGATTTAATATTGCCTGTATATCTTGCAGATACCATTGTGGAAAAATGAGTGCCAGCGTGGTAGAATCAATTCGATGAAGGATGCTGGAAAACGTCATGTTGTTCTGCGTACTATCTGTACTGTTTCGGAGGTAAAAAATGCTCAAGGAATTCGATCCGCCCGCTCAGGACGGGACAAAGAAGATCAAAGAGGAAATAAAGGAGCTGCGTGAAGAGATAGTACTCATGCAGCAGAAGATCAAGGAAGCCCGTCTGCCTGTTTTCGTGATCGTGGAGGGATGGAGCGCTGCCGGCAAAGGCACGCTCATAAGAAATCTGATAAAAAAGATAGACCCGAGATTTTTCCACGTAATCCATAACAGCATCATCCCTGAGACTGAAAGGCAGTATCCGTTCCTTTATCCATACGCTTCCGCTATGCCCGAGAACGGACAGATCACTTTTCTGGATGCCGGCTATATGGATGAGGCGGTAAAGAAACAGGTTCGCAGAGAGATCACCGCCAAAACTTTCGGACAGTGGGTACGTTCTGTCAATCAGTTTGAGCGCACTCTCAAGGATAACGGTTATGTGCTGCTGAAGATTTTCCTTCACATCGACAAAAATGAGCAGTTCGCCCATCTGGAGAAGCTCAGGAGCAATGCGGAGACCGCCTGGCGCGCCACCGATGAAGATCTCTGGCAGAACAGCCAGTATGACTGTTTCCTGGAGAAATTCGATGAGTTCATGAAGCTCACTGACAAACACGAGAAATGGCATATCATCAGCGGCTACAGCCGTCCCCAGGCTACCCGCGATGTGCTTAAGCTTCTGGTGGAAAAGATCGAGGCAGCCCTGAAGAACGGCAAATATGTTGGAGATCCGGTCAAGGAGAGCTTCCCTCTTATCAAGATGCCCAAACTCAGTGAAGTCGATCTCACTCCGACCATTTCCGATGAGGAATACTCCAGGGAACTTGACAGACTGCAGGAAAAGCTCGCAGAACAGCATAACATCATTTTCCGCAAGAAGATACCGGTCGTCATCTGCTATGAAGGCTGGGACGCTGCAGGCAAGGGCGGCAATATCAGGAGAGTGGCCGCTCCGCTTGACCCGCGCAGCTTTATAGTGGAACCGATAGCCAGCCCCGAGCCCCATGAGCTTGCACGCCATTACCTGTGGAGATTCTGGACCAGGCTTCCGAAAAGCGGAACCATCACCATCTTCGACCGTACATGGTACGGGCGCGTCATGGTGGAGCGCCTCGAAAACCTATGCTCTGAAAAGGACTGGAAAAGAGCTTATAACGAGATGAATGAATTCGAGAGGGATCTTACGGAATGGGGAGCCTTAGTGCTGAAGTTCTGGCTTCATATCGATTCCGACACTCAGCTCGATCGGTTCAACGACCGGCAGAATACACCTGAAAAGCAGTGGAAGATAACCGATGAAGACTGGCGCAACAGGGATAAGTGGGACGATTATGAGAAGGCCGTAAATGAGATGCTGGAAAAGACCAGCACCGAAAATGCCCCCTGGTACATCATCGAATCCAATGATAAGCAATACGCGCGTATACGAACTCTTAGGATAATAACCAACGCCATAGAGAAAGCAATAGAAAACAAGATCTGAAAGAGAGGCCGTAATGCCGAAGAAAAAAGAAGCCGACTGGGAGCCTTCGCGGGTTGATGAGCATCTGTGCTTCGTAAACAGGGAATTGAGCTGGCTCGAATTCAACCGGAGAGTATTGATGGAAGCCGCCGATGACACGGTGCCATTGCTTGAGAGATTGAAATTTCTCTCTATATACAAGAGCAATCTGAGCGAATTTTTCATGGTGCGGATCGGTGCGCTGACCCATAAGAGCGAACTGGTCCCGGATGAACGCGATGAGATGACAGGATGGACGCCTTCGGAGCAGATAGAACACGCCCTTGCCAAGGTGCGAGAGCAGGATGCACTGGTTGAGGGTATATGGACCAGCCTGAAGCAGAAGCTCGCCGAGAACTCCATCGACGTCATCGATTTCAAGAAGATATCCAAAGTGGATGAGGTCATGGCGAGGAAGGCTTTTCGGGATCTGAAGCCCATGCTTTCTCCAAGGATCATCGAGTCCGGACGGCCATTCCCGTTTCTGTGGAATGAGGAGGAGTACGTCATTGCTTCCCTTACCGGTGCAAGGACTGATTCCTATGTGCTGGTACCGACGGACAGGCTCCCCGGATACCGTGTATTTGAAATCGATGGACGTCAGAAGGTCATCATAACCAGCCAGCTTATTCAGCACTACCTGCAGAATCTCTTCAAAAATCTGTCGATAGGTGAGTCGGCAGTTATATCCGTGGTGCGCAATGCCGACACCTTCATCAGTCAGCTTAGGGCGGACGATTTTGATGGTTTCCGCAATAAGGTTAAAACGATGCTGAAGATGCGCAACCGCCAGCAGCCGATGGAACTCATCATTTCAGGAAAGATTTCCCGGGCAATGGTGGATGACCTGTGCGCAAAGCTGTCCGTGCCGTCGAACAGGGTATTTCAATCCGTTGTCCCGATAAGTACCTCATTTGCCGGACAGATCAAGCCTGCTCCCGGTATGAAGTATACGGAGAAAAAACCGGTTCTCACTGTCAAAGTCAAAAAAGGCGAGATCATGAAAACAGTGGAAAAGAGGGATATCCTCCTCAGCTTCCCGTTCCAGAGCATCATGCCCTTTATCGACCTGATCTATGAGGCTGTGGATGATCCGGATGTGACCTCTATTGAGATCACGCTCTACCGTGTCGCAAGCTCCTCGAAGGTCGCTGCAGCCCTGGCTTACGCTGTGGCTCACGGTAAAAAAGTGGTCTGCCTGTTGGAATTGCAGGCGCGTTTTGATGAACAGAATAACATCGATTTTTCCGAGGTGCTCCAGGAAGCTGGCTGCGAGGTGATCTTCGGAAAGCCCGAAAGAAAAGTTCACAGCAAGCTGATGCTCATAACCAAGGTAAAGGGCGGCAGGACCACTCATATAACCCAGGTGGGTACAGGCAATTACAATGAGGTGACATGCGAGCAGTATTGTGATCTGTCCCTGATCACTTCCCGCGAGGATGTGGCCGCGGATGCCGAAGCTGCTTTTGAGGCCTTTAAGACCGGCGAAGTCCCGAGCCAGGTAAACTCGCTCTGGATCGCTCCGGTCAATTTCAAAAGCAGCGTGCTCTCGCTCCTCGACCGTGAAAAGGCAAAGGGCAGCCACGGCAGGGTAGCGATCAAAGTCAATTCGATGAATGATATGGATATCATGAATAAGCTCATCGAATGCTCACGCGCAGGGGTGAAAGTCGAGCTGTACATACGCGGTATCTGCTGTCTGAGACCGGGGATCCCTGATGAGACCGAGAATATCACCGTGAAGAGCGTGGTGGGCCGCTGGCTGGAGCATTCCCGCATCTTTGCTTTCGGAAAAAACGATGATGCGAGGATATTTATCGGCTCCGGTGATCTGCTCAGGCGCAACCTTGAAAACCGGGTGGAGATATTCATCGAAGTGGTCACACCAGAAACACGTGAGCAGGTGATGAAGATATTCTCCGCCATGCGGGCCGACAGGGAAAAAGGCTGGGTAATGGCGCCTGACGGCACATATTACCGTGAAGGAGGGGGCGAAGGCACGAGCTGTCAGGATGTGCTTTACGATTACTTCTCCAATCTGACAGTGGATGCCGAGGAGCCGCCTGAAAAAGGTCTGTTGGCGAGGCTGTTTGACAGATTGAGGTTATATAAATAATATAAACCAATTGTATTATGCAAGACCTTCCCTCAGGGAAGGTTTTGTGTATCCTGCACGACTCAACCGCTCTTATAGGTGTCACTTAATTGATAAGCGAAATACTTTTGTTATAATGATCGCGATGTTATTTGCGGGGATTTTATGAAACGAGTCAAGATAACTGTTATAAGGAAAGCCGAATATACGGATCTGATGGAACTGTATGAAAACCCGATCGAACACGCCTGCAATATGAATGAGGGCGATGTATTCATCTGTGAAGGGTGGGAGAAGCCCATGGGCTTCTGTTCCTCCGCCTGGGACAGCGTGTCGCAATTCGTCATGGCGTTATCATACGGGGCAACCGATATATATGACGGATGGATGAAGGAGAAGAATACGGTTATGATCTCCTGCAACGACGGCTTTCGGCCTGTAAGCTTTTTGCTGGAGGCGCTGGAAGAGGAGGCCGTATAGAATGGACCAGATGGAAATGGATAAAAGAGTCAGTATCGCCGAGTGTGAGAATTACGAAGAGGCCTCCGTCGAGGCTGCTCTTGACAAACTGTTCGCGCCTTTCGGCGCATTGGACTGGGTCAAGCCGGGAATGAGGATCGCCATAAAGGCAAATATGGTCATCGCGCGAAATCCGGATAAAGCGGCAACGCCTCATCCTGTGGTCGCCAGAGCTCTTACGAGGAGACTGGTGGAAAGAGGCGCGGAAGTGGTGCTTGGCGACAGCCCCGGAGGACCGTTTTCACGTGCCCTGCTCGAAAGCTATTACAGAGTCACTAAACTGAATTCCATAACCGAAGAAGGCGGGACACTCAATTACGACTTCGGAGAAACGGTGGTAAAGGTCCCTCAGGGTAAGGTCATAGATGAATTCTTCTGCTGCGATTTCCTGCTGAAGGCTGACGCGATAATCGATCTGTGCAAACTCAAGACCCACGGGCTCATGGGGTTCACCGGGGCATGCAAGAATATGTTCGGAGGAGTGACCGGAGTTCATAAGGCGGAATACCATTACCGTTTCCCGGAACACGGTCAGTTCGCTTCCATGCTGGTGGACATTTGCGAATTCTTTAAGCCTACTCTTTCCATCTGCGACGGAATAGTGGCTATGGAAGGCAACGGACCGTCCATGGGTGACCCGCGGCATATGGGAGTCCTTCTTGCCTCCTTTAATCCACATGCCATGGATCTGGCTGCTTCGTATATCATAGGCTTCAGCGCTCAGGATATCCCGACACTGTCTGACGCGGTCTCCAGAGGCCTGATACCGCAGCACGCCCATGACCTTACGGTTTACGGAGATATGGATGCCTTCAGGGTCACTGATTTCAAGCATCAGCCGCTGGGCGATATCCAGGTGTTTGGCCTGAAGACCCAGTGGTTCTCGGATCTGGCGAAGGCATTGATCGTGCGCAGACCCGTGGCTGACGATACCTGTATAGGATGCGGAAAATGCATGGAAGCATGTCCCGCACGGGCGATCATAATGAAAGAGAAAAGACCTAAGATAGACAGGAAAAAATGCATTTCCTGCTTCTGCTGCGGGGAATTCTGTCCTACTGGTGCAATGAAAGTCTATGAGCCGCTGGTCGCGCGTATTCTGCACGCGGCACAGGGGAAATAAAACAGATAGGCAGACCTGCTTCGCTCTGTCTGATGAACGGGAAACGCCTTAAGCGATTCAACGTTTGACTATATCGCCGTAATATGCCCCTGATGCCCTGATAAGGTCATCGGGGGCGATATTGAGCTGACTGCCGATCTTCCCCGCGCTGATGTAGATATCACTGAAAGTCTGAGCGGAGGAATCGATAACCGTAACAAATTGCTTTTTCATTCCGATCGGACTGCATCCGCCTCTTACGTAGCCGGTAAGACGGAAAAGATCCTTTACATGCAGCATTTCAACGGATTTCACATTAACGGCCCTGGCGCATTTTTTCAGGTCGAGTTCCTCATCGATCGGGATGACGAATACATAATTCTTTTTATCCGCACCGGTGGTGACCAGTGTTTTAAAGACTTTTTCATGGGGCAGCCTGAGCTTGTCTGCAGTCTCCGCCCCGTCGATAAATTCTTTGGCTTCATAGTTCAGGTGAATGAAATGAATGCCTTCACTTTCCAGAATTCTCATGGCGTTGGTTTTATCATTGTCTTTTTTCGCTGACATTCCGTAACCTCTTTGCTTCTGTACCGATTATAGCTTCAGTTTTGTTGCCTCGTCAATAATGCACAGAGGCCTGTACCGCGCCTGTGCTTGACGTATTTGACAATGAAATCTATAATTGGCTCAGAAGCAGTTGCCATGGAAAAGAATACCGATACAAATGAATATGCAGTGTGCCGTGTCTGTTTCCGCACCTGCCGCCTTAAGGAAGGGGAAAAGGGATTCTGCAGGGCCAGGAGAATGAGAGACGGTGAAGTGGTCTGTGAGAATTACGGACGCATTACAAGCCTAGCCCTGGATCCTGTGGAAAAAAAGCCGCTGGCTCTCTTTTATCCGGGCTCTTATATTTTGTCCGCGGGCAGTTACGGCTGCAATTTCCGCTGCCCCTACTGCCAGAATTACGAGATTTCCGACGCCGGGGAAGGCGATGTGCCTTACAAGTATGTTTCTCCCGAGGAATTGGTGGACATGGCAGTTTCCATGAAAAAACATGGCAATATAGGGCTCGCTTTCACCTACAACGAGCCGATCATAAGCTATGAGTATGTGCTGGACTGCGAAAAGCTGGCTCATGCATCCGGACTTAAGACCGTGCTGGTGACCAACGGAAGCGCCGGCTCTGCTGTTTGGGAAGCGCTTACGGACAACACTGATGCGATGAATATCGACCTCAAGGCTTTTCACAAAGGCTTCTACGATATGATCTCAGGTGAATTTGAGACAGTCAAGCGGAATATTGCCTATGCGGCAGAAAGATGCCACGTTGAGGTGACGGTGCTGATTATCCCTAGGGAGAACGACAGTATTGAAGAAATGCGTGAGCTCTCGAAGTGGCTTGCCTCTGTTGATAAAAACTGCGCTTTGCATATCTCGCGTTTCTTCCCGCAGCATAATATGACTGACCGCCCGGCGACCGATGTAGCGCTTATTTATAAGCTGGCCGATATCGCCCGTGAAAACCTTGAAAACGTATATACCGGGAATTGCTGATGAACAAATTCGAAAAGAGGTAAGAAAAATGCCTGTAATTGGATCGATAATGGTACCGCACCCTCCACTGATCGTGCCTGCGGTCGGCGGCGGTGAGGAAAAGCAGGTGGCTGAGACTATAAAATCATATGAAAAAGCCGCGGGATTCATCGCAGGGCTTAAGCCAGATACTCTGGTGGTGATCAGCCCTCATGCAGTAATGTACTCCGATTATTTCCATATCTCCCCGGGAAACGGGGCCAGCGGAAGCTTCTCTGATTTCATGGCTCCGGACATCAGGTTTGAGGTGGATTATGACATCGATCTGGTCAGCGAGATTTGCAGGATAGCAGAATCTGAGGATTTTCCTGCGGGGACGCTCGGAGAGCGCAACGCTGCTCTTGACCACGGAACGATGGTGCCGCTGTGGTTCCTGACCGAAGCTTACAAGGAAAACAAACTGATCAGTAAAGAGAAGACCAATCTCAGGATAATACGCATCGGGTTGTCTGGACTTCCTTTACGGACGCATTATGTCCTTGGACAGATTATACAGAAAGCTGCTTCACGTCTGGACAGGAGGATCGCCGTTATAGCCAGCGGAGACCTATCCCATAAGCTGCAGAGCTACGGCCCGTACGGCTTTGCGGAGGAAGGACCCGAATACGACAGGCGTATCATGGATGTCATGGGTAGGGCAGCATTCGGTGAGCTTTTCGATTTCGACGAAGCTTTCTGCGAGAAAGCCGCTGAATGCGGACACCGCAGCTTCGTCATCATGGCTGGAACTATGGACGGCTACGACGTCAGTCCGGAAAAGCTCTCGCATGAAGATGTGACCGGTGTGGGTTATGGGATCGTGACCTTTCGGACAGGCGAGCCGGACGGCAATAGGAAATATCTGGAGGAATACTATAAAAAAGAGGATGCAGCCGCGTTGGCTCGTAAGAATAACGAAGATGCCTGTGTCCGGTTGGCAAGACTGACCCTTGAGTACTATTTCGAACACGGCCGCAAGATGGCTCTGCCGGATGACATTTCCGGGGGAATGAAAGATAAGCGCTGCGGTGTCTTTGTATCACTGCACGAATACGGCAGTCTCAGAGGCTGTATAGGAACGATCGAACCCACCAGGGGCTCGTTCGGTGAGGAGATCATACAGAACGCAATTTCCGCAGCTTTTCATGATCCGCGTTTCGATCCGTTGAAAAGAGAAGAGCTTAATCATCTGGAATACAGCATAGACGAGCTTTCCCCGATAGAAGTTGACGTGACGGAGGATATGCTGGATCCGTCAATTTACGGAGTGATCGTAAGCAAAGGAAGCCGAATGGGACTCCTTCTGCCGGATCTTGACGGTGTGGATACCGTGGAGCAGCAGATATCGATCGCCAAACAGAAAGCCGGGATAGGAAAGAATGAAAACGTCAGACTGTCACGCTTCACAGTCACAAGGCATAAATGATTTGCAGGGCAGACGTGATGAATGACCTGACTGAAGCCTGACAGCAGGGATATTCTTCGGTAGGGGGCAGATGTCCCTTCCCGAATATAAATAGTGAAGAAAAAAGGAGAACAACAAATGCTGAAAGAAGGAACCAAAGCACCAGAGTTCAATCTGGCGGATCAGGACGGGAATATGCATACTCTTCTCGATTACAGAGGGAAGAAAGTGGTGCTCTATTTCTATTCCAAGGACAATACTTCAGGATGCACGGCTCAGGCCTGCGGATTTGCTGAATTATACCCGCAGTTTATTGAGAAAGGCGCAGTCGTCATCGGAGTGAGCAAAGACAGCGCAGCTTCACACAAGAAGTTCCAGGAGAAATACAGCCTGCCCTTCACGCTACTCGCAGATCCCGAGATGGAATGCCTGAAAGCCTATGACGTCCTTAAAGAAAAGGACGGGAAATTCAAGACCGTCAGGACTACCTATCTCATCGACGGAGACGGAATGATAGTAAAGGCTCACGGAAACGTGAAAGCGCGGGAGAACCCGGCTCAGATGGCGGAAGAGATATGAACTGACAAAAAACCGGTATTGCCAAAGCAGTACCGGTTTTTTGCTTAAAATATCAGAAGGATCATTCAGTAATAGCCCAGACTCTGACCGGCAGGCCTACGGCGTTCTCGATTCGCGGCCATGCTGCGATGAGCACTGCCCCTGCAGGGGCTACCTTGTCCAAATTGGCCAAAAGCTCGATCTGGAGCTTGCCCTGCTGCAGGACATATCTCTCGCATGTGAGATCTCCCGTGCGTTCGGTCTCGGCTGATGCATCGGTATCCAGCGTCTCATGGCCGTTGGCGCCGGCATTTCGGGTCTCATAGATGTATTTGAGGGCTTCCAATGACCATCCCGGGAAGTTCTCGCTGCCGTCTTCCTTGGCTCCGGAAAGAGCGTTCATATCGGGCCAGTTCTTATACCAGTCTGTCCTGAGGGCAACGAAAGCGCCGTCGGGTATCTGACCGTACTGTGCTTCGTATTCCTTGATATCGTCCACCGTTACGACATAGCGCGGGTCCTTTTTAGACTTTTCGGAAATATCTACGACACACAACGGATAAACGCCCTGATCCACACTGAAAGTTTCAGAGCGTACAGATCCTTTTATAAAATGTCCCGGGAAATCGATATGGGTGCCGAACTGTCCCGGAAACTTGAATGTCTGGATGACGCACTCCAGTATCGGGTTCCCCCAATCGAATACGACTTTTCCCAGCTCCACAGAACCTTCGGGTATCCCGCTCCAGACAGGGCTGTCATTGTTGAGGGGATGCGAGAGCTCAACCCATTTGTATTTTTTGCTTTCGTTCAGAGCATTCCATAATTTGTACATAACGTACCTCCTCTTTTATTAAGTTTAATCCGGCAGTCTGATCTGTTATATGTTGGGTCTATAAGACCTCAATATCTCTTTTCCAAGTATATCTGGGAGCCTATTTTCTGCTCCGTTTGTCGCTCTTTATGGCTATTTTAGTACCGACGGACTGGAACGTCTGCACCATGGCTATGAGCAGGATGACCGCAAGGAGCATCACCAGATATTTATACCTGTAGTAACCGTAATTGATGGCTATCTTTCCAAGTCCGCCTCCTCCGATAATGCCCGACATGGCTGTGTATCCGAGGATCGTCGTGATGGCGGTGGTCATCGAAGAGATCAGCGAAGGCACTGCTTCGGGGATCAGCACCTTTGTGATGATCTGCATCGGTGTTGCCCCCATGCTTTGGGCCATCTCTATCAGGTTGCGGTCCACCTCCCTGAGGGCTGTCTCGACCAATCTGGCGATAAACGGAAAGGCAGCCAGAACCAGCGGCGGTATCGATGCTGTAGTGCCGACCACCGTTCCGACGATCAGCCTGGTTAACGGGAACGCCATGATCATCAGTATCAGAAAAGGAACGCTCCTGAGCAGATTGATAAGGACGTTCAGAAAACTGAGAAGCCAGCCAGGGATAGGCATTATTCCGTCTTTTTCGCCGACCACGAGAAGAGCTCCCAGGGGAAGACCGATTACAATGGCGAAAAATGTGGCGAGTATCGTAACGTAGAGTGTCTCCCAGATCGCCATAAGGAATTCGCTCTGTACTATACGCAGCGCTTCTGCCACGGCTTCGGATTCAAATATTCTCTCAAACATTGCTCTTTACCTCCTGAGCCTCGACACCCAGCGATTTGAAATACTCGAGTGCTTCATTTACGGTCTCTTCGTCTCCGGGAATGCCCAGGATCATCGAACCGTAAACCTTTCCTCCGATATTTCTGGTGGAGGCGTAGGATATATTGGCTTCGATGCCTTTGAGAACGGCCATCTGGGCGATGACTGGCTTCCCTGTGGCTTCCTCTCCGTTAAAGACGATCCTTATCAGACGCTGCTGGTTCTCGGAGACGATTATCATTTCTCCGCCGTCTGAGGATTCCGGGAAGACCAGCTTGCGGGCGGCTTCGGTCTTGGGATGTGAAAAGACCTCCTCCACGTAGCCTTCTTCAACGACCCTGCCCATATCCAGTATGGCGACACGGTTGCAGATGGATTCCACCACACTCATCTGGTGAGTGATGACTACTGCGGTGATTCCCAGTTTAATATTTATATCCTTGATAAGGCTTAGTATCGAATTCGTAGTGGTCGGATCAAGTGCGCTGGTCGCTTCATCGCACAGCAGAAGCGTCGGGTCCATTGCCAGTGCGCGGGCGATCGCGACACGCTGCTGTTGGCCTCCTGAGAGCCTGGCAGGATAATCATTTGCCTTATCCTTAAGGCCGACCGTATCCAGAAGTTCCAGCGCTCGGGCTTTTGCCTGTGATTTCGGTGTCCCCGATAATTCCATGGGAAAACAGACGTTATCGATGACACTCCGCTGCATCAGCAGGTTGAATCCCTGGAATATCATGGCTATATGCTTTCTCTGGGCCCTGAGAGCCTTTTCATCGAGGGCTGTAATATCGATCCCGTCGATGAGGACCTTTCCCGAGTCGGGCTTTTCAAGCATATTTATGCAGCGGACGAGTGTGCTCTTGCCTGCTCCGCTCATTCCGATAATGCCGTAAATATCGCCGTCTGCGACGGAAAGGTCGACGTCCTTGAGCGCTTCCACAACGCCTTCGGAGGTTTTGAATGTTTTGGTGAGTCCAGTGATCTCGATCATATTCTCTCCGTTAAAAGGAAGCTTAAAGAATTCCTTTAAGCTTCCTTTTAAGAATATTGGTACTGATTATTTAAGTGCGTCCAGGCTGTCCTGTTTGCCTCCGTAAAGGCCCATCGGTTCGATGTGCACGCCTCCGGCGTTAACCAGATGGGTGCCGTTTTCCTTATTAAAGTCATCCATGTAGGGGACATGCTGGAAGAAGTTGGCGTCTATCTCACCGCTTTCCACGACGTTGTTGGGCTGGATATAGTCGGTGTACTCGATGATCTTGACGGTGACTCCCTTAGCGGCAAGGATGTCCTTGGCAATATTGAGTATCTCGCTGTGAGGAGTGGGGGAGGCTGCTACTGAAACAGTTTTGCCGTTCAAAGCCTCGTAATCGACTGATGGATCATAGCCGTCTGTCGGATTGTCGACTGCTGGAACGACGCTGCCTGCATAGCTCTTGTTTATGAAATCGATGACCTGCTGGCTCTGTACTGCAGCTACCAGAGCTTTGATGAGGTCTTCGTTCTCTCTTCCCTCTTTAACAGCAATGATGTTGACGTACTGGGAATACGACCCTTCGATGGCCAGAGAATCCTTGACAGGATTGAGGCCCGCTTCGATCGCATAGTTGGAGTTGATAAGAGCATAATCGACATCCTGCAGTGCGTTGGGCACCTGAGCGGCTTCGATTTCCTTGAATTCTATATTGTGAGGATTTTCCTCGATGTCAAGGACAGTTGCGGTGACGCCTGCATCAGCTTTGAGCTTGATGTAGCCGAGATTAGCCAGTATGGTCAGTGCTCTGGCTTCGTTGGTCGGGTCATTGGGCACTGCGATGGTGATCTTGGTTTCCTTGTTTCCGCAGGAAGCGAAACAAATTGCCAGTGCGGCAATGAGCAGTAATGCGGTGAGCTTTCTAAATTTCATTGTTTTCTCCTTTTTTTGTATTCTCTGTTAGAGTAATATGCCGGCGCGCTCTGGCGCGTCCATATAAAAAAGCGGAAGGTGTTTCCTTCCGCTTTTCTTATGCTATTATCTCATATTGATCCCGGAAGAAATACCTTATGAAAAACGCACAACAACCACAGCGCGCATCATCATGCCCGCTGGGCAGCACATCATCATAGGCATCATCTTCCCAAGACTGTTGCTCATATTGTGTCCTTTCCTCAATATTCCTTCACGCTTTTGTCCTATATTACAGTTCAGGATTATTCAAGTCAACGGTTTAGACTAAAATTTTTCATGATTTGTTATTAATGACATAAAACGGTATAATAATACACATATGGTCTCTGAGGTTTCCTGCACAGTGTCCGGATAAGATTACGGAAATCTCATATGGAGGCAACAGGCTGCGCCGTGCGGTGAAAGCAGTGTTCCATACTATAAGCACACGGAGAATAGAACGCATACTGACGGTTATGAAAGAATTACGTTTCGCACTCAAAAAAACTGTTCCGATATTATTCACATATCTGTTCATCGGCATATCTTTCGGCATAATGATGTATGAGGCCGGTTATTCATGGATCTGGTCTTTTTTTTCGGCCTCGTTCGTATATGCCGGTTCCCTGCAGATCGTGATGGTGTCGTTACTGAAAGCAGGGGCGGATCTGCTGACCTGTGCCCTGACCGCTTTTTTCATAAATGCCCGTCATTTATTCTATGGTATCGCTTTTATAGAACGTTTCCGCACAATGGGCTGGCGGCTCCCTTATATGGTCTTTTCCCTGACGGACGAGACATATTCCATCCTTGTTTCGGCTGATTTCGGTGAGGATCTGAACAAGGACAGAGCAGCTTTTCTTGTCGCTCTGACGGATCATATCTACTGGATAATCGGCTGTCTAATCGGATCGCTGGCAGGACGGATCCTTCCATGGGATATGGCAGGCATTGAATTCTCTGCGGCAGCCTTTTTTATCGTAGTTGTCATCGAGCAGTGGGAGAAAAGCGCTTCGAAGATCCCCGCTTGCATAGGCCTGATCGTGAGTTTACTGTTCTGTCTGATCTTCGGCCCTGACAGATTCCTCATTCCTTCTCTTGCATCGAGCATCCTGATACTCATGCTGTTCAGGGACAGGATAAGATCCAGGGAGGGTATGACCGATGAGAATTGATACGGCATATTCGTTCTATGTCATCGCTGCCTGTGCTGCTGTCACGCTCCTTACCAGGGCACTTCCGTTTATCGTTTTTTCCGGGGGGAAGACGCCGGAGCATATCAGGTATCTGTCCGCTGTTCTTCCCAAGACCATAATGGTGATTCTGGTTATTTACTGTCTGAGAGGGACTGTCTTTTCCGAGTATCCGTACGGAGCGGGAGAAATCATGGCATGTCTCGCTGTCTGGGCGGCTCATTCGGTAAGCAGGAACATGTATGTTTCAGTCATCGCGGGAACAGTCTGCTACATGCTGCTGACACGGCTGCTCTGAAGTTTGCTTGCAAATGCCGGAGCAGCTGCAATATTTCCGGTGATATATATAATAATGAAGGCATATGGATATATACTTGATTCCGGCCCCAAAGCTTCATGGAGAAATAAGAATGATGAGCTTTCCTGAGGTGATCGTTGTCAGGAGCCGGCGCAAAACGGTTTCCATCGAAATAACAGCAGACAACAAGGTCCTTATACGAGCGCCTTTGACTATGTCTTCCCGGGATATCTCCTTTGTATTGGAAGAAAAGAAAGACTGGATAGCCAAACACCTGAGGAAACGGTCAGTCAGTGTAGGCGCCTCCCTGCCTTCCTTCAGCAAGAGTCAACTGAAAGAGCTCGCCGAGCAGGCCAGAGTCGATCTGCCTCAGAGAACTGCACATTACGCTGATCTGATCGGTGTGAGATACGGGCGCATAACAATACGTGCTCAGCGCACACGATGGGGCAGCTGCTCGTCTTTGGGCAACCTTAATTTCAATTGCCTCACCATGCTGTGCCCTGAGAAGATAAGGAATTATATCGTTGTCCACGAACTGTGTCATCTGAAACATATGGATCATTCACCTGCCTTCTGGGCACTTGTTGCCAGATATATACCGGATTACAAAGAGTGCACTCGATGGCTCAGGTCCGAAGGAGCCGTTCTTATAGAGAGGTTGAGAAGATCATGATGGAAGTTGCTGCGGCGCTGATATGGCAGGAAAACAGGTTTCTGATTTGCCGGCGTCCGGAAAATAAAGCACGCGCAATGCTTTGGGAATTCGTCGGAGGCAAATTGGAAGCCGGCGAGAGCGGAGAGGAAGCTCTGAGGCGTGAAATCAAGGAGGAATTGGATATCGATATCTCGGTCGGAGATATCTTTGCCGAGGTCATACACGAGTATCCTGATATAACGGTACACCTGACGCTGTACAATGCGGAAATAATCAACGGTGCACCCAGGATGCTGGAACACTCCGCCATGGCATGGATCACGCCCGGTGAGGCTGAGGATTATGGATTCTGCCCGGCAGACGATGAAATAATCGCCATGCTTATCGGTAAGGAAAGATTGACGGATTGAGAACAGTGGAAGGGATTCTTCTGTTCAAGATATCTTAGAACAACTGCCTCGCTCAGGTCAAGAAGCGGATCGGCAGACTTAAATATGGGAGGGTAAAATGATATTAAGACAACTGAGAGAAAAGAACGGATGGATGTTTGCCGATTATGAGGCCACTTACCGTTACGGCTGGAATTTTGTGCTGAAAGCAGCTCAATACATCATCGATGCGGATTTCATGGATGACCTGCAGCGTGTGGCCACGGCGGATATCGCCGGGGATAAGGATAAGGAATGGCTTGAAGAGGTGCGTTCGGCGGGAAACAAACTTGCTGATTGTCCGAATGTATCAGCGGAACAGGGCGTACTGATAGTCTCCGGACTAAGCAGGATTATGGGATGCCCGATGCAGATAATGTTTTATAACCAGACGGATCATGTATGCCTGACGACTCCGAAAAAGGAAATGTTTGCAGAGGACAACGACGTTTTTACGAAATATATGGATTCCATTGAAATCAATGTGTATAAGACCCTTTAGAAAACAGTAAACAGCTTTTTCTATAGAGGAGACAGGAGAAATAACCGGTGATTTATATAATGTTGGGTGTGCTTGCGGTGTCTTCATTGGGAGTTATCGCACTGTATATCTCCGCTTTGGGTATAGACAGCAATGAACTAGATACGGAAAAGAAAACTGATTACAAAAGGATTGAACAGAGTGAAGCAAAGGATATTCTCGACAGCGGCGATGAAATCATCCTTCTTGACGTTCGGACGCAGGAAGAATATTCAAGCGGCCACATCAAAGATGCGGTGTGTTTCCCTGTAGAGACTATCGATATGAAATTCACTGAAAAATATCCCGATAAAGGAGCCAGGTTCCTCATCTACTGCCGCAGCGGACGAAGGAGCGAAGCTGCAGCCAGAAAACTCCTGGATATGGGCTATACTGACGTTCTCGATTTCGGCGGGATCAATACGTGGGAGTATGATATCACAAAGGAATGACATGAAACTGTGACTTCATGAAAAACAGGCGGCGCATTTCTGCGCCGCCTGTTCAATGTTTGTCTTAGACTCAGTATTCAACAAGTTTTTCCTTTATGGCTGCTATCACTTCGTCCTTGACTCCACATGCCTTGAGGTATCCTACCATCCCGCCGTAATGCTCATCTACATAATCAAGTGTATTGCGCATATAAGAAGGGAGGGTGGCAAAGAATCCGCTATTCAGATTAGGTCTACCGTGTTCATCGAGAGGAGTGGGGAACATCTTGGCCACATTGGCATATCTGCGGTTGAGATAAGCCATGCTCAGGGAATAATCCGCACAGATATCTTCTTCGCTAAC
>JAIKVR010000050.1 GCA_024685545.1 Eubacteriales bacterium
CTTCTCTCCGACGACGCCCATGGCCTCGATCATTCCGGCCAGGATCTCTTTTGCGCTCAGTCCTTCGTCAAGTGCTTCCTGTACGAGTCCTGCGGTAAGCTTGGTCTTGCCTTTTTCTACTGCTGTCTTTACTTCATCTAATTTTGCCATTTATATTTCTCCCTTTTTTTATTCGTTTACCGTGGTAACCTCACCACGATCACACTATACACCCTGCCTTTTCCCTTGTCAAGTTACTTTGGTAACTTTTTTATTTTTTTTTAAAAAAAGATAGCTCTCTTTCAGGCAGAAATCAATATCCTGTCATCGGATTGATAACAAAGTAATTATCCATATACAAGAGCTGTTGAAAAGGCAACATGCGAAGTACAAAGAAGTACAAATTTGTATACAGTAATATAAAACCTGCCTCATTGGGCAGGTTTCCAGATTATTCAGAAAACAAAATGCTATACGAAGCTGTAGAACACCATACCAATCACGCCGTCGATCAGCATGACTGCAAGAGGCGGGATCTTCGTCTTTTTCAAAACGACAAGGGATGCTGCAAACAGCACGACGGCAAACCAGTCAAGGCCTGTTATTTCCACTGTCGATCCTTGGAAAAACGCATTCTTCATTATCGTGATCGCCGAATTCGCAATTAAAGCCACCACCATGCATTTGAGTCCGGTGAGAGCGCCGGAGATTATCCAGGTGTCCTTATACTTAGAATAGATCTTCGCCAATATCAGTGCGATTATGCAGCATGGGGCCACGTTGCCCAAAGTGGCGCATATCGCTCCTAAGGGGCCGGCGATCCTGGTGCCTACGAATGTGGCGGCGTTGATCGCTATCGGACCTGGAGTCAGCTCATCGATAGTGATGAGATCCGTAAACTCCTGATAGCTCATCCAATGCCTCACGTCGATCACCTGTTTTTCGATCAGAGGCATCGCCGCATATCCTCCTCCGAAAGAAAGTATCCCTATCTGGAAAAAACTGATAAACAGCTGCAGATAGATCATATCCTCCCCTCCTTTCTGAGAAGAAGATTAGTCTTTACCAGCCCGCACACAGCGCAGAAGATGGCAAGATAGAAAATATTGATCTTTGTAAAGAAGGCCACGGCAAATGCCAGAGCCATGAGAAGATCCAATACAATGCTTTTTTGTTTGATCACATTAATGAAAAGACCCAATGTCACGTCAAAGATTATTGCGGCGACTCCTGCCTGCATCCCTCTGAGCATGAATCTTATCAGCTGGAACTGGACTACGAAATCGTAAAAATACGTAACCAGACTCATGATGATCAGAGGAGGAAGCACTGTTCCGAACATTGTGATATACGCTCCGGCATATCCGCATATGCGGTACCCGAGCAGGATGGAACCGTTGATCGCTATCGGACCGGGAGCTGATTGAGCAAGGGAAGTCAGATCGAGCATCTCCTCATCGCTGATCCATTTGAGATCTTCTACAAATCGGCGCCGCATCATGGAGAGGATGACGTAACCGCCTGAAGTGGATGCGGATATCATAAATGTGGCTTTAAACAGGATCCAGAGCTTTTTTATCAAGCTTACATCAGCCTGCTCTGAAGGGCTTTTATCGTAATCGTTTATTGCATTATCCCCGCTTTCGCTGTCATGTTCAGCTTAATATCAAATGAAAAGAGCATTTTAATATTAACACAAAGACCTGAGGAAAAAAACTAAAAAGCCTGCTTTGAAGCAGGCTTATAAAACGGACAATACCGTCTTCTGACCGGACATGGCTACTCGCCTATGGGATTCAAAAACATGTCTGTCTTATATATCCTTTTTCCAAAGTCCGTGCAGGTTGCAGTATTCATAGACCGCGAGCGGTTTCTCTCCGTTCAGTGCGAAGGCCGCTTTGGGCTCATCCCCAGCTTTCAGATAACGGATCTGACCGCCGTCTTCGGTCTGGAGATATATGAACTGGATCAGATGCTCCTCTGTCATCGGATGGAGCGTGGAGCCGACCTGAACAGTGACTTTGTCGCCTTCCACAACGACTTCCGGCACATGTTTTTCCGTGGCAGCATCCGTGGTATTCGGAGTAAGCAGGGCCATTTCCTGCGAGCAGCAGAACGGCGTGCACCCGGATTTCTTCCCGACAAACATCACAAAATTACCGCATTTTTTACAACGATAGAATAATAGTTCCACTTCGTGAGACCTCCTTCTGATTTTATTATACAGTTTTTTGCCGCAAACGGATAATATCTTTCGTTTTGCGGCGAAATAATCCATCACTGATTTCCGATATGGATCCGTATCTGTCCGTAAGAACGGCAGAAAGCGGAGCATTCATCTGCTCCGCCTTTCATGCTGTTTCTATTTCTGTACAGTTTTTTTCTATTTGAGGACAGGGATCGTCACGGAAGTGCCTGCTCCGTCAACGGTAAATGTCGTCGTAAGGGCTGGACGCAGGGTGATCTCCACGTCCACGGAATAGAGCACCAGGGCGAGTTTGTGCCCGGCAGCAACGGTGTAATCCTCCGGCTGCATTTTCAACTGGAATTCATAGAATTCTCCGGGCTTTACGACATCGGTATTATATATTGACGTGCGGTTTTGGATATCCATCCACCCGCGGGTCACGATCTTGTCCTTAGTTCTGGTCTTTGTGAACTGAGTGGTATCTTTATCAGGCAGAGCACCTCCCTGTACCAGTCCGGCGAGAGTCACGACATGAACAGGGATCTGTTCCGTATGCTTTTCCCTCAGCACTGCTTCCATTCCGTCGGGTGCGATATCGACCAGCATCCCGGACAGTATGCCTGTGGGAGTGTCACTGGAGGCCTTCACCGTGACGACGGGAGAACCGCTGATATGCATATCCTCATTAACGTCGAAGGTATATACTACGCTGGCTTCGGTACTGCCGCTCTTAATTGCCTCTTCCCATTCATATACCTCGTCGCCGAGATACATCGGTCCTTCCATCTTATCTTTGAAGGAGACGTTATAGCCTGCTTTTGAAGGATCGCTGACGAAAGTCTTGGTTCCGCTTTCCGCCTGGAAGGTGATGCATCCGTTTGAACTCAGATCGTCGTATTCGTGCCAGCTCAGGTCCCTGTTGTCCTGGATAAGCACCGGAGCCTCCTTTTCCGCGCCGTTATCGATGCCGTAAAGATAATGGGCGAACCAGCGTCCCAGGATGCCGTGGTAATCAAGGTTCTCCAGCTGGTCTATGACGCAGTGTGCCCCCTGATGCAGGATGATACGGGTCTCAAGACCGTCGTTCCTGAAAGTCCTGAACATATTCTCCGCATTTACCGTCATGACATTGAAATCGTTGAGCCCGTGGATAATTAGCGCGCTGCATTGACGCTGTCCCTTTCCCTCCATGTAGTTGCGTTCGTCCCAGAAGGTGTTATAGTCTCCGCCCAACTGATCGAACTGCGCACGCATCTCGAGCAGCGTTTCTCTGTACTTTTCCTTAAAAGGTACGTACTCCTCTTCATTGAGCTTGCGGGACTGGCAGCCATCGGCCAGCGTATCGGTATCCTCCCCGGGATTAAAGAGACAGGATTTATAAGTCCCCTGGCTCCTGTAGTAATCATACCAGCTTGCAATGCCTGCAACAGGAACGATGGTTTTAACAGGGGCGCCTGTGGAGGCGACTGCGTAAGGTATGGATCCTGCATAGGACTTGCCTGTCATGCATACGTTGCCGTTTGACCAGAAGGGTTTAACCTGAAGGCCCGATGTCCTGTCCGTGAATGCCTTGACAGACGGATCTCCCGACAGCCAGCGTGCAACAGAAGCGAAGGCACTGGTCTCCAGAGATGAAGCACATGTTTCAAAACCGTCCGAATCCCTGGTGCCCAGTCCTGCGCAGGATGCAAATACATACCCGCGGATCAGCCAGTAGTCATAGCTGTTTACGTTAGCTGTACGGGTAAAGACATCCTCGTCATAAGCGGGAGTTCCTTCACCGTTAACTGCCTGCCTTTTCATTTCGGGCGAAGGAGGCGACGGGACCCATTTCCAATCGTCTTTTGTAGTAGTAGTGGTTTCTTTTGCTTCTTTCAGTACCACATCCTCAATACGGCTGTGGTAATCCGTAAAGGTAAAATCACGGCTCATTCCGGCAGAATAAGGACGGGCCTCGAAAAGCACAGCTGCTTTCATGCCCTTTTCCGTGGCTGCAGGTCTCTGGATAAGGACCTGGACTTTATCCGCAAATCCGTCACCATCGCTGTCAACGTCTGTTTCCACATAAACGATCTCGCGTATGACAGAATCAAAATCAAATACAGGCTGGGCTGTTCCGTCTTTGAAGACCGGAGACAGCGGTTCTGATACTTCTGACTTTCCGTTCGAATAGGTTTTGTCCATGTTAGTTTTATTCCTTTATTTTTTATATTATTAGAATTATAATAGCATCTCTTGACCCGGTCAAGCTGAACATTGCTTAGATTCCATGGTAATATATAAAAAATATCCACAGATGCAACAATGAATTTAGATGCTGGATAAACTAAAATAGTACTTGTATAATACTGACAAGCATTCATTTGCATTCATTTCTATCGTATGCAAAATGCATGTTTCTAAACAGTGTCGGTCGCTGTTGAATTTGGATATAATATCATAGCAAAGTTATTATTCTCATGAAAAGGAGTTAAGTCCAATGAAAATGTCCGTCATCTATCATTCAGTCACAGGAAACACGAAAAGAATGGGAGACTGCATCGTATCGGGGATGAATTCGGTCGAAGGCGCAGAGGCCAGAAGTTTTCCGATCGACGCCATCGACGAAGAATTTGCAAAAGATTCAAAATGCATCATCTTCGGTTCGCCCATATACACAGCGCATATCACTGGGCAGATGGTGGATTTTTTCCTCGACGGAGCAAGGAAGCTGCAGCTGGCCGGCAAGCTCACGGGTGCTTACACTACCGCACAGTACGTTCACGGAGGCGGGGATCTGGGAATAAGGGATATGCTGGATTACTGCATGACGATGGGTGCGCTCGTGTATTCCGGAGGATCAGCCGAAGGCAAGCCTGTCATTCATCTCGGGCCTATAGGCATTGATAATACGATGGATATCGAACAGTTTGTCCCATACTTCGAAGCATACGGCAGACGCATGGCTCAGATGGCGCTGAAGCTCTTCGGAGAATAACCCGACGGAACAAAGATCTAAAAATCATAATGAAAAAACCGGGAATAAAGGATACTCCCATTTCCCGGCATTTCATTTTCTATGGCATTAATATTGTTGATCCGTTATGATTAATAGCCTGTTGTCAGGCTCTTCTCCGTCAACGCCTAATCATGCAGGCAATTCATCGAGGATGGCGGACATGGTGCGGTAAGCAAGAGTGAGGGACGCCTCGCTGATATACTCGTTCTTTCCGTGGATCCCTCCCAGAGAGTTGCCGACATCCAAAGGGAAGAAACCGATCACCGGCAGGCCGCTTTTACGGATCCAGCGATTATCGCTGAAGCCGGGTGTGATCACGGGCAGCACACAAGCGTTGGGCACCTCATTGATCAGTGAGTTCCCGAATACTTTCCCGTACCTGCTGAAGACATCGGACGGGGCTGATCTTTCGAAATACTCCTCCATTCCATCGTACAGAGGCGTGATATCAAGCCTTCGTCCGGAGAGAAATGGCGCGTCCGATGCGTAAGCCAGGATATCCTCGGAATAATAGCCTTTCCGGATCCCAGCGGACAGTATCTCAGATATCTGTCCGCTGTCATCACAGGACCGTCCTGTTTCTTCATAATCCCGTTCCCCGGTCTGAAATGTATACATGATCTTATCCCGATAAATAAAAGGGTAACCTCCGCCTTCCCCTATTACGAGGCTGACATCAGACAGGATCTCCGGATGCTCATCGATAAGCCTGCCGAGGCCATCACTGCCTCCTTCTTCTTCCAGATCGGTGACCAGTAGTCTGAGCGTAAATCCACGTTTTTTTCCCTTCGCCGTATCGGCAATCAATTTCATCCAGACTGCAAGCTGACCTTTGCAATCCAACGCACCGCGCCCGTACACACGCTCTTTGAGCCATGAAGCGCGATCCGCAGGTACGATCCAGTCCTTCTGATCTCCAAAGGGGGCAGCATCCAGATGAGCATGTAGCATCACTGTACTTTTGCTTTCCCCCGGGACTTCGGCAACCAGATGGCAGCCATCTCTCATACTGCCGAAGGTAGTAAAGCGTTCAGTCACTGCGCCTTTCTCCCTGAGAGTTCGCTCAATAAAGTCTGCGCATAGCTCTGCATCAGAGCCGTAAGATGTTGTATCGTAGTTTATGAGTCTTACCAGCCAGGCGATTATCTCATCCAAGTCCAGTCCCTTTCATGACAGTCAGCTATTAATAATACGATAAAAAAGCTGTGCGTTTGCAGGAGCAATGCGCACAGCCGTTTGTTACAGCTTATTTATCCATATCAGAGATCATTTCGTTGTAACTGTTCTGACCGTAGAAGAACTTGATATTCTCCCAGTCCGTATCGTAGGGGTTATACCCTCCGTGGCCTTCACCGGCTTCCTGTATCTCTTCGGAATGCATCGCTTCACTGTTTCTGCTGTAGTCAACAGCGACGATCATAAGGCTGCCGTAACGTTTGCGGCACTGCTCTATCCAATCTTCAGGAATATCATCCAGCGGGAATCTTCCGATCTCGGTATGCTCTACCTTATCAGGCCACATGAATTCACTGGGATACTTATCTTCCGCCTGGCAGAGCATCTCCATCCCCGCCATAACCACGATGAATTCGCTGTTATCGAGATCCACAATGTATCTCCACCTGTTGATCCATACTCCGCTGAATCCGGAATAATCGACGAGCCACGGGTAGTTGTCAGCCAAAGGCTCCACTGCATTTTTTGTCCACGCAAGAGCCTGCGGCCAGGTCATATCCTTATTCCAAAGCTCCTCAGGAACATATTTTTTGTAGCTTTCCACCTGTTCGGCGGTCATAGGGTCTTCCTCGCGAACCACCTGGACTTTGTCGAAGTATTCGCTGATCGCTTCTTTCCCAGCTTCCCTGATCCATTTCACCAGTTTAACGCCGACGCCTTCCATCTCGGAATTGCGGTGTGAATAGGTGACCTTCAGAAAGTTTCCTTTCTTTAAAACGATGCTTCCCTTTTTCTTTGAACGTCTGACACTCCCTTCATCGTCCGCGAAAAGCTCAAAATTATCATCCATTTCATCGATGATGCCGTGTTTGCCTTCGTGCATGCCTGTGCCTCCATTAATTCTTACTGTTGCTTTATCTGATATGTTTCCCGCAAAGCGGTGCTCAATATCAGTTGAATAAATTATACTAAATAATAAAATGGGATAAAAGAGCGAAATATTAAAAAAATGCCGGCGTATAAGCATTTGCCGGCAGAGACTGTAGTTATGTATCGCATATATGAATCTAAAACAATCCGGATTATTAACAATGTCCGAACAGATATGGCTTAACTGAGACAGTAAAGCATTACATCCCATCTTCTGCTGTGGCAATAGGCAAACCGCATTCCTTAACGAATCTGCGGTACAGGATAAACCACAGAACAAACTGAAGTACTGTCGTCACGCTCCAGGACAGAGGGAAACACATATACAGCATTTCCAGAGTCGGGTGAGCGTACCAGAATAGATAGATCCATCCGAGCCTCACTCCCACAATACCTATAAGCATAAATACTGTTGGCAATGTGCTGTATCCCATGCCTCTCATCGAACTGGAGGGGATATCCAGTGTTCCGTTCAAAAACAGCCAGAACACGACATACTTTATGCGTATCTTTCCGACATTGATTACGGAAAGGTCATCCGTATACAGCGAAAGAAAGAAATCATCCTGAAAGAGTATGAAAGCGCCGATCACAAACGAAACGACCGTGATCAGAACAGTCGTCAGTTTAAGGATGTCTCTTATTCTCTTTACATTCTTTGCACCCGCGTTTTGGGAAGTAAAGGTCATCGCGGACTGTGAAAAGCCGTCCATTCCTATATATACGAATTCTTCAATATTCGCCGCTGCAGTATTGCCGGCTACGGTGATTGAACCGAAAGAATTCAGGGCTTTTTGAATCGCAACATTTGACAGAGACCACATCATTCCCTGAAGACCGGCAGGAAGCCCGATAGACAGGATCCCCGCAAGCGAGCGTCTGTCGAGTCTGATATCCCTTAAAGCAAGCCTTGTCTGGTCATCTTCACGCATGAGGCATGCTGTGATATGGATTGCTGAAATGCTCTCGGAGACAACAGTGGCGATCGCCACACCGGCGACATCCATCTTTAAAGCGATTACAAGGATCAGATTCATCAGAACATTGATGACACCCGTAACCATAAGAATAATCGTCGGACGTACCGAATCTCCTTTTGCGCGCATGACGGAAGCACCGCAGTTATACACAAAAAGAGGTATGCTCCCTGCGAAATAAATCCTCATATACAGCAATGCCTGATCCAGAATATCATCTGGAGTGCCCGTTGACCTGAGCAGATAACCGCTCAGGAAAAAACCCGCGACAGAAAGGATCAGACCTCCCGATACAGCCAGAAAATAGGCAGTATGCACTGCGTCTTTGATGCGCTTTGTGACACCGCTCCCCAGTGACTGGGCAAGTACGATCGTCGCACCTACAGATAATCCGTTAAAAAGAGAGACCAGCATGCCTACTATCGCCCCTGTAGATCCGACAGCCGCCAGAGCTCTCTGGCCGGAAAACTTCCCGACGATCACTGTATCGGCAGCGTTGAAAGCTATCTGCAGAAGGTTTGAAAGCATGATGGGTAAAGAAAACAACAGGACATTCTTCAGCAGAGGTCCTTCAAGCATATTTATATTCTGCTTCTTTGAACTAGTCATGTATTTAATTATGCCACACAAGCAAATAAAAGTGATGCTTTCAGATCTCAGTATTAAGAGATGACAGAATTTCCCCTGTCACAACTTCACTTTAAGAGAATTACAATATCCCGGGGCCTGCCTTTTGTATCCAGTCCCAGATGGTTCGTTTTTGATTCAAGATGAGTTTCATCACCGGAAACCGCAATGCACAGGCCTTCCGTTCTCGGAGACTACGTATGATGATGTATGTAAACTGTAATCTATTGTCTGGTCTCAGCAATTATCCCGCCGCCTATGACCTCATCCTTTTCATTATAGAAGACCGCTGACTGGCCCGGGGTAGCTGCTTTCGCAGGCTCTTCGAAGTTCACTTTCACACTGCCGTTATCGGCAGCTGTTATAACTGCCGGCAACCCTTCATGACGGTAGCGGATCTTGACAAAACATCTGATCGACTCTCCTGGCTGAAGCCATGATATACTCATAAAGTTTACGTCCCTGCAGAAAAGCTCACTGCAGTACAGAGACTGCTCGTCTCCCAGAACGATTTCGTTTGACCAGCTGCGGATCTCTTTAACGTATACAGGGTATCCGAGTGCTATTCCGAGTCCTTTGCGCTGGCCGACAGTATAGTTGACTATCCCTTTATGCCTGCCAAGGATTATTCCTGACTCATCTATAAAGAACCCTTCCTCAGGGAGAACTGGCCCAGAATTATCCTTAATGTAATCCGCATAACCGCCGTTTGCCACGAAGCATATCTCCTGCGAATCCGGCTTTGACGCGACAGTGAGGCCTGCCTCCTCCGCGATCTTTCTGACTTCATTCTTTGTATAATCTCCGAGCGGCATCAGTGTGGCAGAGAGCTGCTCCTGGGTCAGTTTATACAGCATATAGGTCTGATCCTTTTCTGAATGCAGCGCTTTTTTGAGAGTGTACCTTCCGTTGTCCAGTTTTACTACGGAGGCGTAATGACCGGTCGCGACATGATCCGCCTCAAGCAGCCTTGAATAAAAAAGCAGCTTATCCCATTTCACATACCGGTTGCATTCGATGCACGGGTTCGGAGTTATCCCGCTGCGGTAGCCTTCCATAAACGGTTCGACGACATATCTCTGAAAATCCATGGTGCAGTTGAATGTGAGATACCTGATGCCGATTCGTTCCGCGGCAGCCCTTGCATCGTCGATATCGCAGCATCGGCTTCCCGGGCCTTCATCAGCCTGCCAGGTCCGCAGTGTGACACCGATCACCTCGTACCCTGCTTCCTTAAGCAGAAATGCAGTCACCGCACTGTCCACACCTCCGGACATCCCGACAATGACCCTGTTGTTACCCATAAACACCTTCCAGTATTCAATCACGTATCGTTTACGCATCTGTCCTCAACGGATCTCAGATATTCAGCCAACCTGGACAATGCGCCTGTTTAATTCTTGCAGTTTTTGCGTGTTCCTTCAGCGTGTAGCTTAGGACGTGTACTTATAATACCTGTTTCGGAAAACGTTATCAATTACTCGGGCCAAGACAATCCCGTAAACAAGTGTGCAAAAACAACAGCTCGCCTGAGAATACCATTATCCCGTTAAACGCAAAAAAGCCGCCTTGCGGCGGCTGTTTGACATATTAATCGATCAGCCTCTTTCGACCTTTCCGGAACGAAGGCACCTGGAACATACGTTTACAGTCTTGTGAGTGCCGTTCTCAACTATCTTGACTCTTCTCAGGTTTACTTTCCAGTCCCTATTTGTATGAATATTCGAGTGTGCGACGTTGCACCCCCAAGAGGTCCCCTTGTGACAAATGTAGCATCCTTTAGCCATAATTTCATCTCCATTATTCTTTAGATAAATCAGCTACGATATACTATCACAGCTTCAGAGAAAAATCAACTGATAAAAACACAAATTTTACAAGCATGCTCAGAGAATGCTATAATACTCCTGATTTAGCTTATAGAGGTAAGATATGATACTATGCGTTGACGCGGGCAACACGATGATCAAATTCGCGCTGTATGAAGGCGATGTGAAAAAAGCGGGATGCCGTACGCTCACTAAAGCAGAAAAGACCGGTGACGACCTCGGTTTCTTCATATTGAATTTTCTCAGGGCATACGGTGTCGGCACTGCAGAATTAGAAGGGATAATTGTATCCTCGGTTGTGCCCGGTGTAGTAGGGCAGATAGAATCAGCATGTGAAAACTATCTGCAGCAGAAACCGCTGTTCGTTTCCTCCGATATCCAGACAGGCCTCATAATAACCACCGACGATCCCAGGGAGATGGGCGCGGACAGGATATGCGCCGCCGCAGCCGCTGCAGAATACTACGGCTGCCCTGTAGTCATCGCCAATTTCGGCACAGCCACCTGCTACGACATGGTGGACAGCCACCGTAATCTCTGCGCAGCGGTAACTTCACCCGGCATACGGACCAGCGCCGAATCCCTGTGGGAAAAAGCTGCGCTTCTTGGCGAAGTGGACATCAAAGCGCCCGGGAGCTTTCTTTCAAAGAACACGACAGACAGTCTTCAGGCGGGGCTGATATACGGCACGGTAGGTCAGACAGAATATATCATAAGCGGCATGAAAAAAGAGGCAGGTGAAATGGCTGCCCAGGTGGTCGCCTGCGGAGGATACGCAGAGATGGTGGCTCCTCTGACAGCTGTCATCGATCACGTCGACGACGATCTGGTTTTTAAAGGCTTAAGACTGATATATGAAAAGAACAGAAAGCATTGATTACTTCCGGAGTCTTCTGAAAACGAATGACGTTCTTCTTGCTCCGATGGCGGGAGTGACCGATGCCGCTTTCAGGCATGTCTGTGCCAAAAACGGCGCACACGTAATGTTTACCGAGATGGTGAGCGCCAAAGGTATGGTATACGGCAATAAGAACACCGGCAAGCTCCTCTATCTCGGACCTGGCGAGAACAATACCGCTGTTCAGATCTTCGGTGAGGACGAGACTTTTCTTTCGCGCGCAGTGGGAGAATATCTCAACGACAGCGCCTTTGCTTTTATCGACATTAATATGGGCTGTCCTGTGAAAAAAGTCACTTCAAACGGAGAAGGCAGCGCTCTCCTTCGCGACACGGAAAAGCTTTACAGAGTAGCCAAAAGCGTCGTTGACGCTTCGGATAAACCGGTTTCAGCAAAGATTCGCCTCGGCATAGACGGCAGGATAAACGCTTGTGAAAACGTGCAGGCGCTGGAAGAGGCCGGGGTCGGGATGGTGACCGTACATGGCCGCACTGCGGAAATGTTCTACTCAGGCCACGCGGACTACTCACAGATTTCTCTGGCAGTGAAAACCGCAAAAAAAATACCCGTGATCGCCAACGGGGATGTCGGCGACTACTCAGGCTACCTTAAAATAATGGCCGACACAGAGGCCGCGGGTGCAATGATCGGACGCGCGGCGATGGGCAACCCGTTCGTTTTCTCGGAGATAGCAACCTTAAAGAATGGCGAAGCATACATACCTCCCACAAACGATGAAAAACTGACAACTGCCCTGGAACATTTCGAATTCCTTCTGAAGTATAAGGGCGAGCATACGGCATGCAGCGAATTCCGGCGTCATTTCTGCTATTACACCAAAGGCATGCCCGGAGGGGCGGCACTGCGCAGTCAGATCTCATCCTATGAAAGAGCGGAGCAGTTCACAGACTTGATCAAAAGCCTGACCGACCGTTTCAAAAATGAAGAATCAGTATGTCCGGCAGAACCTTGAACGCGATATGCGCTGAAGATGCGATCTGCATATACTTATCAGCCGCGACACATGATTAAACCGTGATTTTCAGCAAATTCAATACAGCTGCCGGTTCTATGGAAAGACCGGCAGCTGTTTATTATCATTATTTTCCGTTTGAAGTTACGCCATCATGGAATGGTCATTCCGCCGCTTCCAGCATCTGTGCACGGTCGCTGGTGATGAGCGTATCGATCAGCTCGTCCAGGTCTCCGTCGAGGATCTCGCTGAGACGGTGAGTGGTCAGATTGATCCGGTGGTCGGTGACCCTTCCCTGAGGAAAGTTGTAGGTTCTGATGCGTTCGCTTCGGTCTCCCGAGCCTATCTGGCTGCGGCGGGAAGAAGCTATGCTCTCGTGTTGCTTCCGCATCTCAATCTCTAAAAGCCTGGATCGGAGTATCTTCATGGCCTTATCCTTGTTTTTGAGCTGGGACTTTTCATCCTGACAGGAGACCACCAGACCTGAAGGAAGATGCGTGATGCGCACAGCGGAGTCGGTAGTGTTGACGGACTGCCCACCGTTGCCCGTAGAACGGTAAACGTCGATCCTAAGATCGTTGGGATTAATCTCCACCTCAACATCCTCTGCTTCCGGAAGTACGGCGACCGTAGCGGCGGATGTGTGGATCCTTCCGGAGCTTTCCGTTTCCGGCACTCTCTGCACGCGGTGAGTGCCGCTCTCATATTTGAGCCTCGAATATGCCCCCTTGCCCGATACGGATACGATGACTTCCTTGAAGCCGCCTATTCCTATATCGGTCGAACTCATTATCTCGGTCTTGTATCTGCGGCGCTCGGCGTAGCGCAGATACATCCTGAGCAGGTCTCCCGCAAAAAGGGCTGCCTCATCGCCCCCCACACCGGCACGTATCTCAAGGATTACGTTCTTTTCATCGTTCGGATCCTTGGGCAGCAGGAGAACTTTCAGTTTTTCCTCGCTCTCCTTCAGCTGTTCGTTGAGACTGGCGATATCCTCATGCAGCATCTGGCGGAAATCCTCGTCGCTCTCATTTTCAAGAAGCTCTTTGTTGTCGTTCACCTGAGAAGCCAGCGAAGCATAATTATCGTATTCAGCGATGATGGGCTCCATATCAGCCCTTTCCTTCATCAGCCTCTTATACCTCTCCTGATCCGAAACCGTTTCCGGTTTGGAGAGCTCATTGTTCAATTCAGCAAACCTGTTTTTTATTCCGGCAAGTTTTTCAATCATTTTTTCATCCCTGTCCTCAATACAGTCCTGAGATCCTCATCAGGCATGCTCACGCCGATCGCCGTCCCAAACAGACGGGAGGTTATCCTTTCGTCGTAGCACTCCCCGAGCTCGCGGGCAGTCAGATTTGTGGAAAAAACTATCGGCCGCTGCGCGTTCATCCTTTCGTTGATGACCTGATAGAGCATTTTTTCGGAAAAATCCGTCCTGCGCTCCGTACCCAGGTCGTCTATTACGAGCAGATCGCAGCTGATAAGGTAATCATAAAATGAATCATCAGCCTCCCCTACCGCCGCCTTTGTCAGCATATCTATCATACCGTATCCCGTCACGTAGAGCACGGTATTGCCCAGATCCATCGCAGCCTTTGCGATGCAGTGAGTAAGGAAGGTCTTGCCCGTTCCCGCCTTTCCGCGTATGAGCAGGTTTGCGTACTTTTTATCCATGTTGCTGACAAAGCTCATACAGGCATCCCGGGCCTTTTCGGCAGTCTTCCTCGGCGAACGTCCCCTGCTGTCCTCCGAAGAGGAGAACAGCTGCACGTTGAAGGTATCGAAGTTTTCCTTCCTGATGATATCGGCAGTATACTCCTGATTGAAGCATTCATCCAGCACCAGCTGGGCAAGGCACGAGCACATCTTCCCGTTTATATAGCCTGTATCGGAACACTTTCCGCAACCGGGAGAATAATCCAGGGCGTCTTCGCTCTCCCCTGCAGTTTTCAGGACCCGGGCGATAAGCTCTTCTATACGGTCGGACTCTGTCCCGACCTGATCGGGGTCGCTCCTGTCAGCCATGGCCTTAAGCCACAGATCCCTGCGTTCCTTGAGCAGCGCGCTTATTTCGGGATGCGATGACAGGATCTCGCTCCGTCTCCTTTCAAAGGCTCCCTTGCGTTCGCTGACCAGGATATCATATTTGCGTTTCGCGTCCTCGATTATACCCATCAGCGCCCGTCCTTCTCATCATCGTTTTCATCGCCGAACAGGGACTTTTCGACAGCCGCATAATCGTAGTTATGCCTGTCTTCAAGCCTGGGTCTGCCCGATCTTTTCTGTGATGGCGCATTTTCGGGCGTTGTGCCGTCATGCCGGGCTGAGAGTATCTTATCGACGTAGGCAAGGTTCGGAGTAGTGATCTTGATGGTCTCGTCGCATGCCTTCTTGATGGTATCCATATCAAAACCGTATTCCTTCAGCCACTTGTCCATAAGCATTTTCTGCGGCTGCGAAGGCAGGGAATATATGCCCAGATAATTCAGTATCTCCTTGTATTCCCTGTTCTGGTCATCTCTTTTTTCGATATATGCCTTTAACTGGTCGTAGGTGGTAATGTCCATATCGAAATAGACCCGGGCGATGGTGTCCCAGTAATTGATGCCTTTTTTTCCCCTGTCCAGACAATCCTCGATCATGAGGACTATCGTCTGGGGTGTGAGAGTGTATTCCTGAGCCCAGGAGAGCATAGTATCCCTCTCGTTGGCGGAGAGCGTGCGTCCGAGCTTATCCTCTATTTCCGAGAACATCTCGTTGTATTTGCGGGAAGTGCGGCGGTAACCGCCCTTTTTGGCCGGTGTGCGCCCGGAAAAAAGCAGCTCGGAGATGGGCATGTATTCGATCATCGTATTCTTGCCGGAATTGTCTATGGAAACCACACCGGCGTTTTCCCAGTAATCCCAGGCCGCCTTGACATCTTCGGGCTTGACTTTTAAGGCTTCCGCTATCTGCTCGTCGCTGGGAGATGTCTCTCCGGAATAGCAGCATTTGAGCCCGTACAGGTAGACCTTGACATAGTCCCCCCTTGCGGAGGGCATATAGTGGTTTATAAAGGCGTTTTCCACCTGCGTCATGCCCATGTCCTCAATCAGCGAAGAATGCCTGAATTTGTTCATATCGAAATCCTTCCCGAAAATTGCCATCCTATTATAGCATAACACCCTGTGATGATGTAAAATAAATCGAATTAACCGTGGGAGGCTTTATGGCAGTAAAAAACTTAAGATCCGGTGATGTACTTGAAGGCATTGTACTGCTCCTGAAAAAATTCGAGGTCAGGAGCGCAAAGAACAACAGTACATACGCCGACATGACCCTGGCGGACAAATCCGGCGAAATAGCTGCGAAATACTGGAATCTGCCTGAAGATAAAAGAGCTTTCGAGATCGGGCAGCCTGTACGGATAAGCGCAGCCGTCGAAACATACAGGGAAAAGCCGCAGCTCAGGATAACGGATATTTCGATACCGGACAAGGGAGAAGTCGACATGAGCGGACTGGTGGACTGTGCCCCATATCCTCCCCGGACCATGTATGATGAAATAGCAGCGACCGTATCAGGTATCGGCAATAAGGATATCCGTGAGATCGTGCTGGCGATACTGAATGATTCCAAAGAAAAGCTGCTGTATTACCCTGCAGGCAAGAGCTTTCATCACGCGATACGCTCCGGACTGCTGTACCACACATATACGATGATGAACGCGGCAAAGGCCATGTGCAGGATCTATGACAATCTTGACAGCGGTCTATTGTATGCCGGAGTGGCGCTGCACGATATCGGAAAGCTCGATGAACTGAACGGCGAGGAGAGCGGAGTCGCGGAGTCCTACAGCATGGAAGGCAAACTGCTGGGGCACATTTCCATCGGCGTCAAAAAAGTACACGAGACGGGGCTGATGCTGGGAAGCGACCCTGAGATCATGATCCTTCTGGAGCATATGATACTTTCCCATCACTTTGAGCCTGAATATGGCAGCCCTGTTAAGCCGATGTTTCCCGAAGCGGAAATGCTTCACCACCTTGACCTGATAGATTCGCGTATGGATCAGTTCCGGAAAACCGAGGAGGAAACGCCCGAAAAAAGCTTTTCCGACAATGTATGGATACTTGATAAAAGGAATGTTTACAACCACGCCATGAGAACGGAGGATAACAAATGAATGGCACACAGCTGTTAAAACTTGCACTGGTATGCTTCATGACGATCGTATCGTCATTCAACCTGGTAAACACGATAAGCAAAAGAAACAGGCTCGGCAGCCTTGTGCACCGGACTATGAGCTCGATCAGATACGGCGACAAGACGCAGCTTCTCCTCGGTCTCGGAGGAGTAGTCCTATGGGTCTTCACCCTTTTCACGCAGGAGCTCGAAGGCGAAAAAAAGATGCTGTTCATAATCCTTTTCATCGTCATGATCTCCTATCTGCTATCGGCGGTATTGAACCTGTTAGTACTACCCGGAATCTATGAGAATGGCGTTTCCACAGGCAGCGGATTGTTTCTTTTCGAGGAGATAAGGAGCTATTCCATAGCCAGAGACAGGAACAACGAGGACCACATCGCCTTTTACATAAACCCGGGCAGAAGCAACAGGAGCAACTTCAGGATCGTCACACACGCGGCGGAGGAAAAGGAGATCAAGGCTATCCTGAAGAAAAAGTGCCATTTCAAATAAGATTTCCGATTTAAAAGCGGCATTTCTCAAAAGCCGCTTTTTTTATTTCCCTAGAAACTGACCCCTGAGTTTAACAAGGAAAATCAGATGAGATTTTCGTAGGCCGCCTGTAAACGGATAACCGAGTTTGACCTGTCATGGTATATAATTAAGACATGAAAAAGCATGAAATCATCACTGTTGATATAGTTGAGAACGCATCCCCCATAAAATCCATCGCCTACCATGAGGGTAAAAAGATCATGATCGAAGGCGGCTGGGCGGGCGAAAGGGCAAATGTTTTCATAACAAAGAACCGAGGGGAAAGAGCGGAAGCGGTGATTCGCGAGGTCCTAGTTAAAACTCCTTTTGAAACTGAGGGCCCATGCCCGCATTTCGGCAGATGCGGCGGCTGTGCCACGGGAGGCATCACTTATTTCAAGCAGCTGGAGGTCAAGCGGGATTATGTTCTCGGACTCTTCAAAAAAGCGAGTATACCTTATAACGGTTTTGAAGGGATAATACCCTCTCCAGCGACCGAAGGCTACCGTAACAAGATGGAATTCTCTTTCGGCAACGAAGTCAAAGACGGTCCCTTGACGTTAGGCATGCATGAAAGAGGGCTTCACCACAATATAGTCACCGTGAAAGACTGCATGATCTCACCCAAAGACTACCGCACGATATTAGCCGCTGTAGAGAAATTCTTTACTGATAGCGGCACGCCATTTTACAACAAAATTACAAGAAGCGGATATTTGAGACATCTGGTGATCAGGTGCTCCGTAAGGCGTGGCGAGCTAATGATCAATCTTGTCACCACGACTGATGGCACAATGGACGAAAAGGCTTTCACAGAGATGCTTCTCTCTTTGCCATTAGAATATTCTATTGCGGGTATCATTCACACTTACACGGATTCTTTTGCTGACGCTGTTAAGGCGCAGAAAATGGAAATCCTTTATGGGAATGACTATATAACTGAGGAAATATGCGGTTTGTCTTTCAAGATAACGCCATTCTCCTTCTTTCAAACAAACACGCTGGCGGCTGAAAAACTCTACGAGAAAGTAAAAGAATATGTTGGCGATTGTCGTAATAAAACGATCTTTGATCTTTACTGCGGGACTGGGACCATCGCACAGATCGTTTCGAATGATTCCGAGATGGTCTACGGTATCGAGATTGTAGAAGAAGCGGTCGAAGCCGCTATTGATAATGCTGCAAAAAATGGGATAAAGAATTGTAACTTTATTGCCGGAGACGTTTTCGAAAAAGTCAGCAGACTCCCACAAGCTGACGTCATAATCCTCGATCCGCCAAGAGCGGGAGTTGGCCCAAAGGCAATTGAAAGAGTCATAGCGTTTAATCCAGGAATCTTTGTATATGTAAGCTGCAAACCACAGTCTCTGATAAATGATCTTAATTCATTCCTTAACGCAGGATACAAAATTGATAAAATGTGCCTCATCGATATGTTCCCAAATACAGAACATGTGGAGACTGTCGTTCTGCTGTCAAGGAAATGAGGTCAACGGCGGGAAAATGGCTTGAAATAAGGGCTTTTTGGCCTTTGGTCATAAGCGGGAGTGTGGATAAGTTTCCACAGAGTGAACGTGTAAAAATGAGGAAATCCGTTG
>JAIKVR010000071.1 GCA_024685545.1 Eubacteriales bacterium
GGTTCAAGCTTCGCTTACCTTTCCGCTATTTCAGGGCTTGTAACCAGCAAGGCTGTCATGAGCAGACTCGATCCTGCAGCGCTTGAACAGCTGAATGCCTGGATAAACGAGACGTCCATGACCCTTCCGACAGCGGCTATACAGTACGCCCAGTTCGGAATCATCATGAGCGGCCTGGTATCCATCTTCGCTGGTCTTCTCGTAAGAGTATTCGGTGCCAAGGTCGTGGAAAGAATACTTCCGGCCTCCATCACGGGACCTGTCGCCATGATCATAGGTCTGACCCTTGCTTCAAACGCTCTCTCTGATGCAGCCCCTAAGGCTGTCGAAGGAGTCTCCGGCTCCAACTGGGTATGGGTCGTATCCCTTGTGACCTTCTTCTCTACGGTTATCTTTGCAAAATACCTTAAGGGCTTTTTAAGCCAGCTGCCCCTGCTGCTTGGAGCCCTCGTCGGCTGCCTGACTGCCGCCCTGATATATGTTTTCGGCGGAGGGAACCTCTTCAGGACCATCGCTGTGGACGTGGTCACCTCCGCGTCCACCTTTAAGCTCGGAAGTGGAGCCTTCTTCGCACTGCCCAGCTTCTCACTGCCCAAGGTGTCCTGGGAAGCAGTCGTGGCCATCATGCCGATAGCCATCGCTACGATCCCGGAATCAACCGCTCATATCTACCAGCTCGATATCTACGTCAACGAAGTCGCGAAAGAGAAGGGCAAAGGCAAGTACGATCTGGCCTCCCTGCTTGACCGCAACCTCATCGGCGACGGCATCGGAGATATGATTACCGGTTTCATCGGCGGGCCTGCCGGAACCAACTACGGAGAGAACATCTCTACCATGGCCATCACCAAGGTCTTCTCCGTACCGGTGCTTATCGCTGCATCCATCCTCGCGATGGTAGTTTCCTGTTTCACCCCGCTTGTCCAGGCGATCTACGCCATCCCGCTCCCGGTCATCGGGGGGCTTGAGATATACC
This sequence comes from Eubacteriales bacterium, assembly GCA_024685545.1. Classification (GTDB taxonomy): domain Bacteria; phylum Bacillota; class Clostridia; order Eubacteriales; family Anaerofustaceae; genus JAAYHF01. The sequence continues at coordinate 977 of JAIKVR010000071.1, forward strand.
TCTTCGGTGCAATAGCTGCTCAGGGCATCGCTATCATGATCGAAAAGGGCGTCGACATGTTCTCCTCCAAGAACATAGCCGTCATCGCCTCCATCATGGTCATCGGCCTCGGTATCAACTATGGCTACGGCGGAACACTGAATTTCTTCGGGCTGGCTGTTCCGGCAGTCGCCGGCGCTTCCGTTTTCGGAATCGTGCTGAACCTTCTGCTGTCCATCGGGGACAAGAAGGAAGAAGCGTGATAATACGAATAATATAAAACAAATTTTTACTTCGTTTGCCGATATGAAATGAGGATATCGTCAGAAGCCGGGCAAACGGAGCATGAGTAAAAAAACAGACACAGTGAATCGTCAGAATGCTTTTCACTGTGTCTGTTTTTTATTTAGAAAACTGCATAATGATCCGAATCGTGTTTCCCTGATCATCCCGCAAAGAATTCTTTTCAGTTTGTTTTCATCTGCTTTTCAAAGCGGAACATCCCTTCGGACTCAACACCTTCATAGGAGTTCTCTTCTCCTGTATCCGGGTCGTGCGGATCAGGATGATGGCTGTTGAAGAACTCAACGATGTGGAAACCGCATTTGTTGACATAAAAGTGGATGTTCCTCGTCTCGAAATAAGGGGTGCAGGTTTCCCATACTTTCGTCTCCGGGTACAGGCGCTCGACCTCCTGCCAGGCGGCATAGCCGATTCCTTTGCTGTGGATGTCGGGATGTACAAACAACAGCTCCAGCTCATTGTGCTGGGTCGTTTCATCGATTCTCAGGACTAGACCTCCGACGATCTTTCCGTCTTGTCGGATACGATAGGCGATGCCATGGTCGATGCTGTCTTCTATCGTCTTTCTGGAAATGATCTCGCCGTCTTCCTCAAAGTGATTGTCCCGTTCTCCGAATTCCTCCATAGCCCCGTATCTGAATGCATACTGATTGTCGAGGATGAATTGTTCCCGATCATCCTCCGTAAGTCGGGTAAGCGTGATGTTTGCCATGTAAAAGGCCTCCTTCAATAAAAATGGCTCGGCAGCATAAGGCAAAAGCCAAATGTTCCGAGCTCACCCGGCATCTTATCCAACAGGCGGCCTGCAAAGCCTGCACTCTGCGATCCCCTACGCTACGGCGTACTGTCCTCCGATGACCGATATTTGATTTGCGGGGGTATTATACCACA
>JAIKVR010000069.1 GCA_024685545.1 Eubacteriales bacterium
TGTGTTTTCGGATAAAGATGCTTGATTGCCTGTGCCATGAGGTGGGAAGATGTATGCCAGAATGCGGCTTTGCCTTCCGGATCCTCGAACTTGTGGAATATGATCCTGGCATCAAAATCGATCACACGGCGGATATCCGATACTTCGCCGTTGACCGTGGCGCAAAGGGTCTCTTTCGCAAGGCCTTTGCTGATCGAAGAGGCGATCTCCAGAACGCTCTTCGGGCTGTCGTACTCTTTCACGCTGTTGTCGGGAAAGGTGATCTTGAACATTTGAACCTCCATTTTTTTTGCAAGAAAAAAGCTCTTGCAACATTAAGGGACGAATCATATGATCCGCGGTTCCACCCTTGTTGGCAAGCGCCCACTCATTCCGGTTATAACGGTACCGCCGCGCACGCTTAATGATTTCAGCGCCGGACTCCGAAGTGGTCTGTGCAGCAGTTTGCCGGAGGCTTCCACCTTACCCTCCTTCTCTGGAGGCAGAGGCTCCTGCACGTTTCTTCTTCAACGTCTGTATTCAAAATAATATCACCGCCGATTCTGCAAGTCAATACAGGGAGAGGCGAAATCACAGATAAATTGCCTGTTTGTGCGAATTATTTGCTGTAACAGTTGACAGATGCGAAGTGAGTGTGATAACATCGTTCATGTAAACAAAGCAGAAGAAATTGCTTCTCACCTTGTGTGGCTGACGCTGCCGGGTCAATACACAGATTATTATTTGTGGCCGCAATTTCTTTGCGGCCATTTATTATACACGGAGGTAAAAAAGAATAAAAGAATTTCCCATCAACGAACAGATTAACGACAAAGAGCTGAGAGTGATCGACGAAAACGGCCAGATGCTGGGCATCATGTCCGCATATGAAGCCAGGCAGCTCGCAGAGTCCAAGGATCTGGATCTTGTGAAGGTCGCACCGGACGCAAAGCCGCCGGTATGCCGCATCCTTGATTACGGCAAGTACCGCTACGAGCAGAACAAAAGGGAGAAAGAATCCAAGAAAAACCAAGCCACTACTGAGATTAAGGAGATGCGCACTTCCTGCCGTGTCCAGGATCATGATCTGGAAGTAAAAGTCAAGAACGTCCAGAAGTTCCTGTCGGAAGGAAACAGAGTCAAGATCTCGGTGCGCTTCAGAGGCAGAGAACTGACTTATATCGAAAGCGGGAGAGAACTCCTGATGCGTATCAAGGATATGCTCGGAGATACATGCGTGATCGATAAGGAACCCAAAATCGAAGGGCGCAACTACACGATGTTCGTTGCTCCCGCCGCCAATATAAAATAACAACAAACGGAGGAAAAGAAATGCCAAAAATGAAATCGCACAGAGGTGCGTCAAAACGCTTTAAGTTAAAGCCGTCGGGAGTCATCAAGCGTAACTGCGCCTATAAGAACCATAAAGCCAACAGCCAGATCAAAAGCCGCAAGAGAAAGAGAAACCTGATGAAGGGCGGCTATCTCGCTCCTTCGGATGCGAAGTTCATCAGAAAGATGATTGTAAGGTAAGAGGGGGTAAAGGAAAATGGCAAGAGTTAAAGGTGGAGTTAACGCAAAGAAAAAGCATAAGAGAATACTCAGGCACGCTAAGGGATATTTCGGAGCCAGGAGCAAACTGTACAGAACGGCTAAAGAAGCCGTGATGAGAGCGAACAGGGACGCTTATAAGGGCAGAAAGCTCAAAAAGAGAGAAATGCGCAGGCTCTGGATCGCCAGGATCAACGCTGCAGCCAGGATGAACGATATGAATTATTCCCGTTTGATGAACGGTCTGAAAAAAGCCGGTGTCGAGCTTGACAGAAAAGTGCTGGCGGATATAGCCATGCACGATGCAGCCGGATTCAAGGCTCTGGCAGAAACCGCCAAGAAGGCAAACTGAATTTGATCAGTCCGAAGGGACCGTGAACGATACGGTCCCTTTTTCTTTGTCGAGGGAACTATATTTTTGATCACTCACTTGCTTAAGAGTCTGAGATGTTCTATAATCATAGCGACGGAGGCATAGCTCAGCTGGTCAGAGCGTTCGCTTCACACGCGAGAGGTCATGCGTTCGAGCCGCATTGTCTCCACCATCGAAAACCAAACGCCTAGCTTAGGCGTTTTTTTTATTTTTTGAAACCGATTTCAATCTGCCTGTTTCCATGCGTCGAGCATGATCGCATTAATACAGCTTCCCCTTATGGCCGTATTGCCGGATGTATGGACCGTTCCGCTCAGATCAGATCCGCGGGGTATTTTTTCATGTGCGGATCGTCTTCGACCGGCTGCCGTTCCGTCAGACAGGCAACACTGATCCCGGAGGAAGAAAACTGTCGAAAAAAACTCATTTTTCGTAAAAAAATATTGCAAAGACCATCGGTCGCATGCTATATTCCATATACACACTATAAAAAACCATGAAATGGGATGAAGTGGTAAATCGAGATGTTCATCGGAAGGTACAGACACACGATCGATGACAAGGGAAGAGTCAGCATACCCGCCAAGTTCCGCGAGGAACTGGGCGAGACTGTCGTTATCACGGAAAGCGTTGACGGCAGGTGTCTTTATGTATTCTCCCTGGACGAATACGCGGTGAAATTCAAGAACATGAATGACATCGCCTTTTCCGATGATGATGAAAACAAGGCTGCCCGTTACATGGGTGCCCTGTCTACCTATTCCGATATCGATAAACAGGGGAGGATCATTATTCCCCAGGAATTCCGCAGCGATGTTGAGCTCGTCAGAGATGTCGTCATTCTGGGAGCCTTTTCGAGGATCGAGATATGGAATTCCGATAAATGGGAAGAGTACTTTAAGGAAACGTCGAATTCCGATATACGCTCAGCGTTTAAAAAGGTCGGCCTGTAATGGCGCATATACCCGTGCTATTAAAAGAAGCAGTGGATATCCTGGATATCAGACCGTCAGGGATATATCTGGATATGACCCTCGGAGGCTTCGGCCACGGGAGGGCGATCTGCGAGAGATTAAATGCGAACGGCATATATATCGGACTGGATCTGGACGATGACGCGATAAAGCGTGCGGAATCCCTGACCGAAGGGCTGAAGTGCACAACATACTTCGTCAAATCGGATTACTGCGATCTTGATAAAGTGCTTGATGATCTTTCAATCGAAAAGATCGACGGATGTCTGGCGGATCTGGGCCTGTCGTCCTTCCAGATAGATGATCCGAAACGCGGGTTTTCCTATATGGAGGACGGTCCTCTGGATATGAGGATGGATCCCGAAGGAGCCCTTACGGCAGAGACTGTGGTGAACACCTACAGTGAAGATGCGCTGAGAAAGCTGCTGTACGAATACGGTGAGGAAAGATACGCCGCTTCCATCGCACGAGGCATAGTCAAAGAGCGTGCCCGAGGAAGGATCGATACTACCGCAAAGCTTGTCAGCGTGATCGAAAATAATATACCTGCCTCTTACAGATACAGGGGCGGGAATGCCAGCGCCAGGACGTTTCAGGCAGTCAGGATAGAGGTAAACGGAGAACTTGTAAATCTTTCCGGAGCGATAGAAAAAGCAGCCTCAAGGCTCGGTCATGAAGGAGTGATCGCGGTGATATCATTCCACAGCCTTGAGGACAGGATCGTAAAAAAGACCTTTGCATCTCTGACCAGCAGCAATGACGGGGACAAGAATCTGCCGCTTCCGATGGATTACGCTGCGCCGGAATACATTTTGGAAACGAGAAGCCCGATCACGCCGGGAGATGAGGAGATCGCCGCAAACCCGAGAAGCAGAAGTGCGAAACTGCGTGCGGTAAGGAAAAAAAAAAGCGGAAGGCTTTGAAAATGAAAAGGAAGACTGTTAACTCAAAGAAAAGGACCAGAAGGACCAGGGGAAATTTCGCCGTAACGATGCTTATCATTATGGTTTTGGTTTATTCTGTCGTTATGGTATACTTCAGGAGCAGCATCAACGCTCTGGATACTGAGATACGGCAGCTTAAGGACAAATACTCCGCTTTAGTCAAGATCAACGACGATCTGCAGGGCAGAATCATCGAAGCCCACAATCTTAACGAGATCGAGGAGTACGCCGTAAACAAACTGGGCATGATACGGCCTTCGGATTCACATGTATCATATGTTGCCTATGAGAGAAATGACATCGGTGCGCAGACTGCGAAGGCGGACACACAGATCATAGCCTGGATAAAAGGACTGTTTAAGTGAACATGAGAGTAAGAAAGAAAAGCAGACATAAAAACCTAAAGCGATCCTCTGTATTGAGGATCATTTTCTGTGTAGGGCTGTTGATAATCATGTTTCTCGGTTTGTCAGTAAGGCTCGTCATACTGCAGATATTTCAGGCTGACGAGCTTGCGGATAAGCAGACTGATTTCATGTACCAGAACATACCCATCACGGCTTCCCGCGGGGACATCTATGACTGCAACATGAACATACTGGCCAAAGACGCTTCCTGCAGCAAGATCTACGTCTTTCCGAAAAGCATCAAGGATGATAAAGCGGTTTCCGAGTTTCTCAGCGAGAAGCTCGGTTTGTCTTATGATGAGGTGTATGAAAAGGTCTCAAACAAGGAAAACAATTACGTGATGCTCAAGTCCGGCGTAGACAATACCACAGCGCTGGAAATAAAAGAAGCGGGTTATTCCGGCATCGAGATCAATGAAGATAAAAAGCGTTATTATTCCGACAGCAGCTTTGCACAATACATTCTGGGTTTCACGGGAGTGGACCATACCGGTCTGTATGGCGTGGAAGCGATATTCGATGATGAGCTCTCCGGCGTAGAAGGTGTAAGGACAGTTCTCACCGATTCCAGCAACCAGGTGATCGAGTCCTCTTCAACGATAAAGGCAACCGCCCAGCAGGGCGAAAGCGTGGTTCTTGCCATAGACAGCGTGATCCAGTATTATGCTGAAAGCGCTGCTTATGAAGCTTATCTCAAGAACAACACGAAAAGAATAATCATACTTGTCAGCGATCCGAATACGGGCAGCATACTCGGTGCTGCGGTCTATCCTGCCTATTCGCTGGACGATCCATGGAAAGTCGACAAGGACTACTATAACAGCTTTTACAGCGGCAAAGAGATCTCATTGGGCGATCAGCAGCTGGGCATGTGGTCGAACCCGTTTACTTCATTCATCTATGAGCCCGGCAGTACATTTAAGACAATTACTGTTTCCAGCGCGCTGGAAAACGGGAATGTCAAGATGGAAGATACTTTCTACTGCTCTGGTTCGACTGTCGTTTCCGGCGTGACGATAAAATGCCATATATATCCGAGAGGCCATGGTTCGGAAGACCTTTCGCATGCGGTGGCAAATTCCTGCAACCCGGCAATGATCGTAATAGCAAACCGTATGGGATCCGAAAACTTCTATCATTATATCCATGACTACGGCTTCGGAGAAGTTACCGGAGTTATGCTCGACGGGGAAGAAAGCGGGATACTGAAACATGATGACACCGTCAACCCGGTGGATTTTGCGACGATCTCCTTCGGTCAGGGGATCGGAGTCACCCCGATCCAGATGATCCAGGCGGTCAATGCCGTCATCAACGGGGGCTACCTTATCACTCCCCGCATAGTCGATAAGGTAATAGACACCCAGACCAAAGAAGTCATCACAGAATATCCGGTCACCGTGGTGCGGCGGGTGATCAGTGAGGATACGTCTGCGAAGATGCGCGATATACTTTACAATACCGGGATTTCCTACTATGCCCTGAATAACTACAGGGATCTAAAGATCATGGGTAAGACCGGTACGGCACAGAAATATATCGGGGGCAAATACGCTCCGGGAAAGTATGTCGCCAGCTTTTACGGAGCTGCTCCGTACGACAATCCCCAGCTCTCCGTTCTGGTCATAGCGGACGAACCCAAAGGCAGCAGCATTTTCGGTTCTGCTGTAGCAGCTCCTGTGGGAGCCAAGGTCCTTCAGAACGTGTACAACTACATGGTCTCCAAGGATAAAATAACCATAGACACGATATTTGAGCAGAAGGTCTCTGTTCCAGACGTGCGTGGGAAACAGTTCAGCGAGGCAGTACTTGCATTTGAAAAGCTCAATATCAAGTATCATGTTACAGGGACCAGCACAGGAACAGTCACCAATCAGGATATTTACGGAGTCGATTATATGGAAGGTATGGTCATTGAGATAACGGTATCCTCCGATACGGAAGATACGGTGATCATGCCTAACGTGCTGGGTCTCTCGGTACAGAGCGCCAGAGAACTGCTCGAGAGTGTGGGGCTGAGCATCGATGCCCAGGGAAGCGGTATCGCCGTTTCCCAGAGCGTCAGGGACGGAGACAGTATCGAAAAGGGCAGCGTGATAACTGTAACCTTTGAATATGTGGAATAAACATCGGAGAAAATGAAATGAAGGATATTTCTGTAATCGAAGCCGCAAAGATAATGAAAGGCACCATCCAGGGGAGGTCAGACGGTATCATTACCGATATCTGCGTTGATTCACGTGAGGCTAAGGAAGGGTCGTTGTTCTTCGCTTTGAAAGGGGAGACCACAGATGGGCATAAATATGTCCCCATGGCTTACAAAAACGGTGCTGTTGCTGCTGTGACCAGCAGTTCCAATACCGATACGGACGACTGCCCGATCTGCAGGATAGTCGTGGAGGATACCTTCAAGGCGCTTCAGGATCTTTCCCACGCATACAGGAACCGTTTTGACATACCTTTCATAGGCGTCACCGGAAGTTCCGGCAAAACCACGACAAAAGATCTTATCGCGTCCGTGCTTTCACAGAAATACAATACTCACAAGACGATCGGGAATCAGAACAGTACGACCGGTGTTCCCCTGACGATCTTCAATCTGAAGGACGAAAATGAGATATCAGTTATGGAGATCAGCATGGACGCGCCCGGGGAGATACTCGGCAATGCTGAGATCGTTCGTCCGAATACGGCTGTAATGACTAATATCGGCATGTGCCACATAGAGTTTCTTAAGACCAGGGACGCTATCTTCAGAGCCAAATCTGAGATACTGACTTATCTTACAGACAAGGATGCCGCCATCGTGAATGCCGATGACGACAAACTCGCGACCATTTCTTCTGATACATATAAGGTCATCAGAGTCGGTATAAATAACGGGGAAAAAACCGCTCACGATATCGAGCAGACTGCGGACGGCGTTTCCTTTAAGACAGTATTTGACGGACAGGAAACCTGTTTCCGTTTCCGCCTGCCCGGACTGCATAATGTGACAAACTGCATGCTGGCGATCGCGGTTGCTGAAAGATACGGACTTACCGCAGAGATGGTGCAGGCAGGTTTTGACGCCTTTGAATCCAGTGACAACCGTATGAAAGAGATCAAATACAACGGCTTGACGCTTATAGACGACTCATACAATGCCAATCCGGATTCCATGAGAGCTTCTTTCGATTTCCTTTCCCATAAAACAGGGGGCAGGAAGGTCGCTGTCATAGGGGATATGCTGGAGCTGGGCGATTACTCTTCTTCACTGCATGAGCAGGTGGGTGAGTATGCAGCGAAATACGGTATTGATGCCGTGCTGTACTGCGGAAGCTTTGGCAATGATTTTCTCAGAGGATATAATAGATCGGACACAGGCGGAGAATGCCACCTTTTTGAGAACAGTGCTTCTCTCAGTGAAAACATCGGACACTACCTGAAGGAAGGGGACACGGTGATATTCAAGGCGTCTCATGCCGTCGGTCTTGACAAGGTATTCAAAGAATTCATCGGAAGGTAGACTGATCAATGAAGATCCAAATCGTTGCCACGCTTATTTCGTTTACGGTCACTGTGCTGATATGCCCTGTTCTGCTGCCGATACTTAAAAAACTGAAATTCGGCCAGGCGGAAAGGGCCCTTGGACCCGAGAGCCACTTTAAAAAAGCCGGTACGCCGACGCTCGGCGGGATATCGTTCATGGCCGGAATGATCGCATCATGCGCAGCTCTCGGGCTGGGCAACTTCGATCTGTTTTTTGCCCTGGTCATATCGCTTTTGTTCGGGCTGATAGGTTTTTTGGATGATTATATGAAGATAATCCAGAAAAATGCCCTTTCCGATGCGAAGAACCTGTCCAGCGCCTCTCTCGGGATGAGAGGACGGCACAAGATAGTCATGCAGTTCAGTGTTGCAGCCGCATTGGCTGTTTATGCCGCTTATCATCCGAATATCGGCACTGACGTAGTGATCCCGTTCATATCAAAGAACTGGGATATGGGGATCCTCTTTATACCGTTCGTGATATTTGCATCCGTGGCCGTAGTCAATGCATCGAACTTGACCGACGGGCTGGATGGCCTGGATGCAGGCGTTGCAATGATAATAATGATCTTCTTTCTGCTGTTCTCCGGGGCAAAGGGGTACAGTGAGATAAGCATATTGTCTGCCTCGACTATCGGCGGGTGCATGGGCTTTATATGCTACAACTTCAATCCCGCCAAGGTATTTATGGGAGATACCGGCTCGATGGCACTGGGCGGAGCTGTCATAGTCTGCTCGGTGCTGACGAAGACGGAGTTCTTCATCCTTATAGCAGGAGCCATCTACGTGATAGAAGCCTTATCTGACATCATACAGGTCGTTTATTTTAAGGCGACACACGGCAAACGATTCTTTAAAATGGCTCCGATCCATCATCATTTCGAACTTTCCGGCTGGCCGGAAACGCGTGTGGTGATAGTATTCTGGACATTTACTGCAATCTGCGTAATGCTTTCGATCTTGGCGTCAGATCTGAACATATACTGATTAAAGGCGGTAGACAAATGGAAAAGAAAAAGTACATGATTATCGGTGCGGCAAGGAGCGGTATATCAGCTACCCGTTTCCTCAGGAAAAACGGCTGCGATGTGATCCTTACCGACACGAAAAGCTATGAAGAGCTGTGCAGAGAGGATTACGGCCTCCCTGAACTGCTGACTGATAAAGGAATAGTTACTGTTTTCGGCCGGCAGCCCAGCGATGAAGAAGTGATCTCCTGCGGTGAAGTGATAATAAGCCCCGGTGTGCCACCTGATATAAAGCCTCTTCAGACGGCTGCAGCGCACGGTATCCCCGTCGTCAGCGAGGTCGAATTCGCATTGCGTTATTTCAGGGGACGCATAGCCGCCATTACCGGCACCAACGGCAAAACCACTACTACATATCTGACTGCCGCACTGCTGAAAGCTGCAGGTTTCGATTCTTTCGAATGCGGCAACATAGGCATCCCTTTCATAGACAGGGCAGAGGCTTCTCCTGAGAGCGTCGCGGCTCTGGAGATATCCAGCTTCCAGCTCTCCATGACCGAACACATGCGGCCTAAAGCTGCTGTAGTTACAAATATTACCCCGGATCACCTTGACCGTCACAAGACGATGGAGAACTACATCGCTGCCAAAGCCAGGGTGTTCATGAATATGAAGGACGATGACGTCCTGATACTGAACCACGATGACCCGGTGGTCCGCGGATTCAAGGACAAAGCTAAGTGCAAAGTAAAATTCTTCTCCATCAAGGATACCGACACCGACGCATATCTTCTGGACGGAGGGATCTATCTTAAAGGCTACGGCAGAGTCATAGATACGAAGGAAATGAAGATCATCGGACCGCATAACGCAGCCAACGCGATGTGCGCTCTGCTCGTATGCGAAAGCTTCGGTGCCGATATAAAAAAATGCGCCGAAGCGCTCAAGGTCTTCTCACCGGTCGAGCACAGGGTGGAGTTCGTCCGTGAAGTGAACGGAGTAAGGTTCGTCAACGATTCAAAGGGCACCAACCCCGACGCGACCATCACGGCCATCAATTCCTTCGAATGTCCGCTTGTAATGATCCTCGGCGGATATGACAAGCATAACGATTTTGATGAGATGTTCGAACTCCTGGTGAAAAAAGCCAGAGGGTTCGTGGCAATAGGGCAGACGGCAGAAAAGATCATCGAAACAGCTGAGAAATTCGGCTTTAAGAACTATCAGAGAGCCGAGACATTCGAGGAAGCGATAGATAAAGCGTATGGGATGGCCCAGCCGGGAGACTGTGTACTGCTTTCACCGGCATGCGCCAGCTGGGGCATGTTCGATAACTTCGAGCAGAGAGGCGAGATATTTAAGGATTACGTCAATAAAATGAAGGAGTGATCATCTTGAAGTATTTAAATGCCTTCGCATCATTGATCGCGGACATTCCCAGGCAGAGCAGAAAAAAGCTGGACAGCGGGATACTTATGCTCGTATGTGCGCTCTGCGCGTTCGGAACGATCATGATCTGGTCAGCGAGCATGTATAACTCGCAGAGCCAGATAGGGGACAGCTTTTACTATGTGCGCAAACAGGCGGTATTCTTCGCCGCAGGTCTTGTTCTTATGCTGACGGTTTCCCTGCTCAACTACCGTTATCTGAAGGTATTTTCGAATCTCATCATGGTCATTTCGGCTGTGCTGCTGATCGCATTGATGCTGCTGCCGAAAAGCGAAGGAGCGAACGGTGCGGTCAGGTGGCTGAGAATAGCCGGGATCACCGTACAGCCTGCAGAACTGGCGAAGATAGCCGTGATGATGTTCCTGAGCTATCATCTGGAAAAGCTTTCCTATAACGTTTCGAAGATTAAGGTATTTCTCCTTGTTCTTCTTTACTGTGCAGCAGTATTCCTCCTGATCTACGCTCAGCCCGCCCTCAGCACTGCGATAATTGTGGCTGTAATCATAATAGGCATGTATTTTATCGCGGGTGGGAACATATTGTATATCCTTTGTCTTGTCGGGTTAGGGGGAGTCGGCATATATGTTTTTATCAGCAGCAACGAATGGAGGATGAACAGATTCTTCGCTTTCCTGGATCCTTTTTCCGATATCCTCGGTGAGGGCTGGCAGCCGGCTCAGTCCCTGATGGCTCTCGGTTCCGGCGGATTATTGGGCAAAGGACTCGGAGCGGGCAGCGCAAAATTCGGATTCCTTCCATTTTCGGAAAACGACTATATCTTTGCAATAATAGGCGAAGAGCTCGGACTGGTCGGATGTCTGGCACTGCTGTTTACGTATTTTTTGCTGATAGTCCGGATAGCAAGGATCGCGATGTCCGCACAGGACGCTTATTCCAGACTGTTCTGCTCGGGCATGGCAATCCTGTTCGGAATACAGGTCTTCCTTAATGTCGCAGTCGTCACGAATATGATGCCATCGACCGGCATCATCCTTCCTCTGGTCTCATCGGGAGGCTCTTCCTTACTGACACTGATGACCGGAATGGGGATCGTTCTGAATATTTCGAGAAATTGCAATGAAAAACCGCAAGGGAGGTAACATATGAAAATACTGATAGCCTGTGGAGGTACCGGCGGACATGTATATCCCGGTATAGCTGTTGCAGATGAGCTCAGAAGACGCAGCAAGGATTATCAGATCGAATTCGTCGGCTGTTCCAACCCGAAGACTATCGAGAATACACTCATACCGCAGACTCCGTACCCCTTGCATCTGATAGATGTGGATTCCTTCGAGACCTTCTACAGCTTTTTTAAAAAGGTATCGGTAGCCCTGTCACTGTTCAAAAGCCTCAGGCAGAGTCTCAGGATAGTAAAGGATTACGATCCCGATATCGTTATCGGGACCGGCGGTTATGTATGCGGACCGGTTGTTCTTGCAGGCAGGCTGCGGGGCAAAAAAACTCTGGTCGCAGAGCAGAACGTCATACCGGGCAAGACGATCAGGGTATTATCGCAATTCGCGGATAGAGTGTGCGTATCCTTCGAGGATTCCGCACAGCATATGGGTCATCCGGACAGATGCGTCATGACGGGCAATCCGCTCCGTCAGGAATTCGAGACTTTAAACAGGGAAAAATGCCGCAGTGAGGCCGGTCTGAATGAAAATGACAAATACATTCTGATTTTCGGCGGCAGTCAGGGAGCAGTCAATATCAATAAAGCCGCAGTAAGGCTGATCGCAGAAAACGCTTCACGTGAGGATCTTTTCTTTCACTTTGTGACCGGAGCGAAAAACTATGATGACTGCATGGCGGCTTTTGAAGAGCTGGGCTTTGATACCGCTTCTCACAGTAATGTAAAAGTCGAGGCATATTGCAACCAGATGCCGAATGCGATGTACTGTGCTGACGTATGCATCTGCAGAAGCGGGGCGACTACGATGGCAGAGGTAAACTATATCGGCATACCCACGATCTATGTTCCCCTCAACCATGCTGCAAACGATCATCAGCGCAAAAATGCTATGGCCAGTGTATACAACGGGGCGGCGCTGATCTCTCCTGACGATGAAAACCTGCTCGAATCTCTGAACAGCAATATGCACCTGCTTATCGATAACGATGATAAGAGAAAACAGATGGCGGAGCGCTCCGCATCGATGGGAATAAAGAACTCGACAGAGATCCTGGTTGACGAGATCGAAAAGCTATTGTCCTGAATGGTGCAGCATATATGCATTTGAATGGGTACGCAAAGACCTTCCGCAGCCCGTTATACATTCATATGAAGCTTACTCATGAGGAAATGATAGGCTTGCAAGCGAAGGCCGCCGGGCCGGAGCAAATATAAATCTGTATGAGAAAACTGAGAAGAACCAAACGCAGAACTTCAAGAAAAGCCGAGATGATCATCATACTGACCATAATTGCAGTAATTGCGGCTTTTCTTTTCATGCGCGGAAACAGGTTTGATATCGCAAAGATAACTGTCAAAGGCACAAACCGCCTGAGTGAGCAGGAGGTCATATCAGCCAGCGGTCTTACTGAAGGAGAGAACATCTTTTCCGTCAATGCCTCCAAAGCAGAGAAGAGAATAGAAAAACTGTTTCTTGTAGAGAATGCTTCGATCGTCAAGCATTATCCGGACAGCATCGAGATCGTCGTGACAGAAAAATCACCGTTTATCACGGTGGTGATCGAAGGAAAGTATTATGCGATGGATAAAAACGGGACTGTGATACATTCGTCGGATGCTCTGGAAAGTGATTACGGCATTCTTCTTACCGGCGTGGATGATCTGGATCTGAGTGTCGGAAGCACTTATTCTTTTTCCCAGAATGCAAGAACGGCCATTGCATATGAAGTGATGCAGAAACTGATGGGACAGGGCTATACCCGATTCATTTCCGAGATCCATTGTTCCGAAAAAGGGTATTACTATCTATATACCAAAAAGTCAAATGTCATAAAGTTTTACTCCCTCAGCGGTTTCACATCGAACCTTGATTTTATTGAGTTATTTCTTGAAAATGAGGACAGACATATAATGGTAGAGGTTGTCGAAGGGAGCGAGCCTGTATATAAAGTTATTGATATTAATTGACTAAAACCCTTGTTACCCGCCAATTTTCATAATAAAATAAAGGCAACCTTAAAGTGGAGGTAGATATGCCCTACGAATTTGATGTCACACAAAATAAAGCACAGGCAGTCATAAAGGTCTTCGGCGTCGGCGGAGGCGGCAATAACGCAGTCAATCGGATGATCGACAGCGGGCTGCAGGGTGTCAACTTTTATGCGATTAATACAGACAGCCAGACACTTGCGGTGTCTCTGGCAGAAAATAAGATTCAGATCGGTGTCAATACCACAAAAGGATTAGGCGCCGGCGCGAACCCTGAGCAGGGAGAGAAATCAGCCGAGGAGAATGCTGAAGATCTCAAGAAAGCTTTGGAAGGCGCAGATCTGGTCTTCATAACAGCCGGTATGGGAGGCGGAACCGGAACAGGAGCTTCCCACGTGATTGCAAAACTTGCCAAAGAAATGAATATCCTCGTAATCGGAGTAGTCACCAGACCGTTCCATTTCGAAGGAAAAGTCCGCAAGATCAATTCGGATCTGGGTATCAGGCTTCTAAAGGATTACGTTGATGCTCTCGTCGTGATTCCCAATGACAGATTGCTTCAGGTCGCTAATACGAATACGACGTTCAAGGATTCATTCCGCATGGCCGATGAAGTGCTTCTTATGGGCGTTAAAGGGATCACGGATCTCATCTCGACACCCGGTCTTATCAATCTGGACTTCGCGGATGTAAAGACCATTATTCAGAATGCCGGTCTGGCGCATATGGGCATGGGCGTCGGAACAGGTGCTGATAAGGCTACGGATGCAGCAAAACAGGCTATCGAAAGCCCGCTTCTGGAGACATCCATCCAGGGTGCCACAGGCGTGCTGCTTAATATTACCGGAGGAGAGGGACTCACCCTCTTCGATGTTGAAAAAATCGCGACGGTCATCAGGGAAGAAGCGCATCCGGACGCCAACATGATCTTCGGTGCCTGCACTGATCCGGATCTGGACGATGTGATCAAAGTCACTGTTATAGCCACAGGTTTTACGGGGAATCAGGAACCTGTTGAAAAGAAGCCTCAGACGACTCCATTAAAGCCTTCGAACGGAGGAGGCGGTGTGTGGCCGCCTTTCCTGGATGAGGAAGATTACGTTTCCAGAAAGAAATAGTATTTTCAACTAAGAAATAAAATACATAAATATGAACCGACCTCCTTTAACCAGACTAATAATCTGACTAAAGGAGGTCGGTTCATTGATGGATGATGATATGAAGTGTTTTGCTATTTAGTGAGATAATTGATCGGGTTCACGCGTGTGCCGTTAATGCGTATCTCAAAGTGCAGATGATATCCTGTTGATAAGCCTGTTGTGCCAACATAACCGATGACCTGCCCCTGTGTCACTATATCTCCGACACTTGATGCATAGCCGTTCAAATGTCCATATACTGCAGCATAGGAGTTGCCTTTGCTGTCCTTGCCCAGATCGATTATGATACAGTTCCCGTAACCGCCGTTCCATGATGCGAAGATCACTTTTCCATTGGCAACGGCAACAGCTCTTGCATTCTTCGGTGCACCGATATCGATCCCTCCGTGGAAAGCCCTGACGTGCGAGATCGGATGGATACGATATCCGAACGGACTGGTGATCGAATAATAACCCGGTGTCGGCCATATGAAGGTTTTATAGGTATTGGCGTAATTGGTATTTGAGCTTTGGCTTGCGATCTGGTTACGAATAGCTGCTGCTTCTTTTTCTTCTTCTTTGATCAACGCGTCCCAGTAAGCCTGTGTCTGCTGGATTTTTTTCAGAGACTCATCCTTAGAGCGCTTTTGGGAAGCCAGTTCTTTTTCCTGAGCCGTTTTCGATGCTTTAAGAGCTTCGAGTTTATCTTTCTGTTCCTCTATCTGTCTTCTCATCTCAGCGATAAGAGCTTCGTTTTCCTTCAGCTTCTGCGCCATCAGATTGTCATACTCTATGATAGAGGCTATAGCAGTTGCCCTGCTGATGAAATCTGAAAAATCCTGTGCTCCAAAAAGGACTTCAAGGTATTCGGTATCTCCATACATGTACATTACGGTGATACGTTTCTCAAGCTGTTCCTGATAGGCGATCCTGTCTGCTTCAGCCTGTTCCAGACTCTCAGAGGCCGTTTCGATCCTAAGCTGGGCTTCGGCGATCTCGTTGTTCAAAGCCTTGATCTGTTCCTCGACAGCAGATATCTGCTGATCGATCAGATACAGTTCTTTTCGCAGTGCTTTAGCCAGCTCGGACTGTTTGTTTGAGTTGTTTCTGTATTCTTCTATCTGCCGTTCCAGTTCGGCGAGCTGTTCCTGCAAAGTAGCAGCTCTGGCAGATTTAACAGGTACGATAGTGAACAACAAAGTGAATGCAAGTATAAAGGTTATTATGCGGCCCAATCGTTTGTTTTTCATTATATACATATACCTCTTTAAACATTCAGGAATTTCTTTATGGAAAATGCACTCCCCATAGTTCCGAGAAAAATACCGTAAAACACGAATACTACAGATATCTGTTTCATTACCAGATCTGCAGGAGCAAGGGACTGTCCCAGAGGGAGAACAGAAGTCGTTCCTGCAAGTGCGCCGACGATGAAATAATATAGGTTTCTTAATAACAATACAGAGCAGCAGGCTCCGAAAACCCCAAGCAGCATGCCTTCAATGATAAATGGAAAACGAATGAAGGTATTCGTTGCACCTATGTATTTCATGATCGAGATCTCATTCCTTCTGGAAAAGACCGTAAGCTTCACTGTATTGAAGATGATAAAGACGGCGATAAGGCTCAGTATCGCAAGCACGATCCAGGTCGCCAGATGGATGAACTTATTGAAGGAAAGAAGTGCTTTGACTGTATCTTCTCCGTATACCGTATCCATCACGCCGTCTAACTCATTGATCTTCTTGCTGGCATTTTCGATCTCTGACGCTTCATTGAATTTGACTATGTATGCTGCGGGCAGGGGAGAATTATCCTCATTGTAACCGGAAATGATGATGGAATTATCTTCGCCGAGAGTTTCCCTGAAGCTGTTCAATGCGTCCAGTTTGGACTGATACTTTATATCGGATACGCTCTCCATGCTGTTAATAGAGTCGTATATGGCTTTTTGCTGCTCATCCGTTATGTTGTCCTCAAGGTAGACTTTCAGTTCAAGGCTGTCTTCGACCTGATCGGTTATGTAGTTTACATTGATCGCGATCGCCATTACCACACCGACTATTATCAGTGCACTGATCACCGAAAGAACAGAAGCAATGCTCATTACTGAATTTCGTTTGATGTTGTTGATGGCATCTCTTAAAAAAACACCGAATGTTTCTATCATTTGTAGTATCCTCCGACTCTGTCGCTTACAAGCTCGCCGTCTTTAAGAGAGATGACTCTCTTTTTCATCCTGTCGACCATCGTCATGTCGTGCGTTGCTACCATGATGGTTGTTCCGAGGCTGTTTATATCCATAAGAAGATTCATTATGCCTGCGCTGGTCACCGGATCGAGATTTCCGGTAGGTTCATCGCATATGAGAATCTTGGGATTATTGACGATAGATCTGGCTATAGCCACACGCTGCTGTTCGCCGCCCGCTAATGCTGACGGGTATTTTCTGGCCTGGGTTCTCAGGCCTACCATATTAAGCACTTTGGGCACGACTCTGTTTATAGTGCGCCGCGGAGTCTGGATCGCTTCCATCGAGAAGGCGACATTTTCAAATACGGTCTTTGTTTCAAGCAGACGGTAATCCTGGAATACCACACCGACTTTTCGTCTGTAATAGGGAAGATCTCTTTCCTTGATCTGAGATAGGTCTGTACCGGAGACAAGGATCTTTCCTGAAGTGGGAAGTATTTCCTTCAGGAGAAGCTTGATGATGGTCGATTTGCCTGCGCCGCTCTTGCCTACGAGAAAAACGAATTCACCCTCATCGATCGACAGGGTGAGATCCTTAAGCGCAAATTCGCTGTCCCCATCATATATCTTGGTCACATTCACAAAATCTATCATGACTGTTCTTCTTATGCATTTTAATCTATAGAAATTATATCCCAAACAATATAGAAATGCAAGCTTTCGAACGTAAATTAAGCAAAATAATGCCTTTTTAATGCACTTTTTGGCCGTGTTTCGTAACAGTCTTCGAACTGAACATCTTCGAAAAAATATGCGGCCGAAAATGTAAAATTGAATGAATTATGCATGCGGATCCGACAGTTGTATTTAAGCGAAGAGGGTAAAAGAAGGATCCATTGTAATCCAATTTGAGAATAAGGATATATCTTGTGTATCGTATCGAACAGCAGATGTAAAGATCAATGACTCTCTTCATATCCGTGCTGTTCGGCATGAAACTGTAAGGTCGTACACATTATCGTTCAACGGACTGTAAGACTGGAGCACCAGGTCGGTCCAAAAGTGATCCGGTGATGTAATTCGTCGGCAACAGGAATCATCGAAGGGAATTTCAATGTTTTCAAACAGGGCGTATCATCCTGACTCATGTACCACAGGCTTGAAATCCGGAATAGCTGTTGCTTAATCGTGTGTAATATAACGTAATACCTTAAATAATGTAGCATAAAATCCTGACAGACGTATATTATTACGTAAATATGCAATATACAAGAATAAAATCATGTTCATCGTCAATGAAGTGTGTGCCGTAATTTCAAAAGCTGATGTCTGCCGGTGACCATAGACTCATTTGGAAATGATATGCGGATCTTCATTATTCGTTTCATGAACGGAGCATGGATTGAACGCATATGGAAGGGAATATTATAATGCGCTTAGAATGAAATGAAGAGTTTACTTGAAAGACCATATTGAAGTATAATTGCACCATGAGAGAAAAGAAACGGGTTGTTGTCAAAAGCGCAGGCACATATTATGAATCCTTCGTCAAAAACGCGGGTCCGTTTTTTAATACAGTAAAGGATCGGCTTGCTGACATCGTTCCCAAAAGAAAGATAAGCAAAAGAACGGCAGTTCAGAAGGAAACAAAGACGCCTGAAAAGGCTGTTAACGCTGTAAATAAAACAAAGACACCTGAGAAGACCGTTAAAATAATAAGGAAAACAACTGCACCGAAGATCTCCTTGCCGGTCAAAACAGAAAAAACGGTCAGGGACTCAGCAGTAAGGAACCGTTTGAGTAAAGAACGGAACCGGGACGTATCGGTTGCGAAAAGAAGAACAGAAAGCGATAATAAGCGTTCTGAAACTAAAGTAAGATCTGCACGCAAGAAAGTCTCAGTCAGAACTGGCAAAGACTCAAAGAGAAGCAAGACATATGACATGCTCATAGCCCTGTGCGCCACCATAATGGCCATATGCGCGATCTATATCATTATAGATAATGTCAACCGTTCAAGGGGAAGCGGGGATATAAAGACCGTACAGCAGTTCAAGACGCAGACTCTGCAATCCCCGGGGGAAAGCCTTTCATCTTTCTATGATTCGATGAAAGGCATAAACGAAGACTATGTGTTCTGGCTGACAATACCGGATACGGATATTGACCTGCCTGTCGTTCAGGGAAATGATAATTCATATTATCTGACCAAGACGATTTACAGGACAAAAAGCAATACCGGTACGCTGTTTCTGGACTGCAATAACGCAAATGACCTGTCGGATCAGAATACAGTCATTTACGGACATACGCTGTACGGCGGCGGCATGCTGTCGTCGTTGAAAGGTTATAAGAAACAGTCCTTTTATGAAAGTCATCCTTTCATTATTCTGACTACCAGCGATCATGTCTACTATTACCAGGTGGTATCGTGCTCTTTTGTATCAGCCTATGCCGATTACAGGAGCAGAAGCTACGGGTCCGGTATAGTTGATTTCATCGCACAGATGCGTGCGGATTCATTTATCAGGACAAAAGCAAGAGTCGATGCAGGCAGCCACATAATTACTTTGTCCACCTGCGGAACAGGCGATAAGCAGAAGCGTACGGCAGTAATCGCCGTGCTGCTGAATCCGAACGGGGAAGAAATAGACCTGTCTCAGTTCGAATTGTGACCTAACAGTTGCGGATATGCAAAAAAGGTGTTATAATTTATAAATCAGAACCGATGAAATGAGGTGAAATTCCATGAATGCCGAAACATTGATAGCGAAAAAGAAGGAACTTGCAAAGCTGCAGAAACAATTGGGCCGTGAACTTGCAATGGGCAAATACAAAGATTCCGCAAAAATAGTCGATCTTAAGAAAGAGATCAAAAACAAGAAACTCGAGATCGGCGATATCACCAAGAATATGATCATGCAGATCGCAGCTGAATAATATCGGGCGCTTCGGACAGGCTCCGCGTGAGCCTGTCTGTTTTTCTTTCGGAGGAAACATGACGGACTGCATCGTGATCGGAGCGGGTCCTGCGGGAATGATGGCCGCATATGCTGCGTCAGCGCGCGGCAAAAATGTGGTATTACTTGAGAAAAACGAAAAAACAGGCAAAAAGATCTATCTCACGGGAAAGGGAAGGTGCAACCTTACGAATAACTGTGACGAAAAGACCTTTCTTGATAATATATTCGTCAATAAAAACTTCCTCTATTCGGCCGTATATGCCTTTCCTCCAGAGAGACTGATGGAGATTCTGGGTGAAAGCGGGCTGAAGATGAAAACCGAAAGAGGAGGCAGGGTATTTCCCGTATCAGATAAGGCTTCAGATGTCACAAAATCCCTTAACAGGCTAATGGATGAAGCCGGAGTCGATCTCAGGCTGAACAGTGAAGTACGTGAGATACTGTTTGAAAACGGGAGCGTCAAAGGCGTAAAGCTCAAAGACGGGGAAACGCTGGAATGCGAAAGCATTATCCTGGCCGCCGGAGGGGAAAGCTATCCGTCTACAGGCTCAGACGGCTTCGGATACAGACTGGCTGAGTCGGCAGGTCATACCATCGACAGGACGAGACCCGCCCTCGTTTCTCTTTTATCAGATGAAAAATGGATCGAAGGGCTGGCCGGGCTTTCGCTGAGAAACGTGAGTGTGACATTATATGAAAATGGCCGCAAGCCGGTCAGCGAATTCGGAGAGATGCTGTTTACACATCGGGGCGTTTCCGGACCGGCGATCCTTACGCTCAGTTGCCTGATCGAAGATTTCAGGAACTCATACATAACGATTGACCTGAAACCGGCTTTGGATGAACAGACTTTGGATAATCGTATCCTGAGGGACTTCGCAGCGTTTTCCAATAAGGATTTCAAAAACAGTCTTGATGAACTGCTTCCCGGCAGGCTCAGGGATAAGATAGTCGCTCTGTCCGGGATCAGACCGGATAAAAAAGTGAATCAGATCACCGCCGGGGAGAGAAAGAGACTCGTGACACTGTTAAAACAGCTCAGACTCGATATCTATGGCACTGGAGGTTTCGACGAAGCTATTGTTACCCGCGGAGGGATCAATGTGAAGGAGATAGATCCGAAGAGGATGGCTTCAAAGCTTGTAAAAGGTCTGTATTTCGCAGGGGAGATAATAAACGCCCACGGCTATACGGGGGGATTTAATATGCAGCAGGCTTTTTCCACCGGGTATCTGGCCGGATCGAGCGTGTGAAGTTACAGACCCGAAAACCGGACGACTAAACAGGAACGGTTATATGAAACACACATTTTGATGCCCTTGATATGGACGAAATCGAGGGCAGTCTTATTTTTTGGAGCATACTTTAATGATTTTCATTTCTGTTTCCGTTTTGTAGCACATCTGAGGTAGGATATAATGAGATGCATCGCGGATGCAAACGGAGTATAGTGTTTTATGGAACGCAGCAGCGAATTGGACAGGATCAGGATAGCTATTGACGGCCCTGCAGGAGCCGGCAAAAGCTCGGTAGCCCGCGCTATAGCAGAGAAGCTCGGTATTTTGTACCTGGATACAGGTGCGATGTACCGGGCGTTTGCGTATTATGCCGAAAATCTTGCTGAGGCCGGGGAAATAGACGAGGAAAAGGCGGAGGAGCTCTTCAGGGATTTCGACCTGAAATTCGCTGACGGGAAAGTGCTTCTGGGCGATGAAGACATCACCCAGGTCATACGCACCCCCAGGATAGACAAGGCCGTCTCCCCGTATGCTTCCAATCCCTTCGTGAGAAAGCAGATGGTGTCGCTGCAGCGCAGCATCGGTCAGGATACCGATATCGTGATGGAGGGCAGGGATATCTGCACTGTGGTACTGAAGGACAGCCCCTACAAATTCTACCTTGACGCTTCCGTGGAGGAGAGAGCACGCAGGCGTTTCCTTCAGAACGAGCAGAAAGGGATATCGGAAGATATGGAGGCTATCAAAGCCGACATAATCAGGAGAGACGAAGCCGATATGAACAGACAGGCTGATCCCCTGAGAAAAGCGGAAGACGCGATAGTCGTTGACAGCACAGACATGAGCCAGGAAGAAGTCGTTGATGAGATCATCAATAAGACTTTAGAGATAAAAAATGCTTTATAAAATAGCCAGAGCTATAGCCCGGTTTTATCTGAAGATCATATGCGGCATGAAGGTCGAAGGAGATAAGAACCTGCCTGAAAACGGTGCCGCAGTCATATGCGCCAATCATATCCATCTGATGGATCCTGCGGCCCTGGCTGTCAATATGAACAGATGGGTCAGTTTCCTCGCGAAAAAAGAGATATTCGAAAAAAAGTTCTTCAGATGGATATTCACAAAACTCGACGCCATACCCGTCGAGAGAGACGGTACTGATACCGTCGCGGTTATGAAAGCCCTCAGAGTACTGAAAAAAGGCGGACTGCTCGGGATCTTTCCGGAAGGGACCAGGGAACGAGGAAGAGGCATGCTGGAATTCAAATCAGGCGCTGCTTTCATCTCGATCGTTTCAAAAGCTCCGGTGATTCCTGCATATATAGAGGGAAGATATATGCCATTCGGTAAACTGAGGGTCGTTTTCGGAAGTCCTCTGATACCGCCGGATATAAAGAAACCGGACACTTCGAATCTGAAGGAATTCAGTGACAGGATGGCTCAGGCTATTACAGGCCTGAAGGAGAAACAATGAGAAGCATCACAGTTGCCGGGAGCGCCGGATTCTGCTTCGGGGTGGAACGTGCGGTAAATCTGGCTATGGATTTCGCCAGACAGCACAAAGATGAGGCGATCTTCTCGCTTGGAGAGCTCATACACAATCCTGGCGTCGTGAAAGACCTGGAAGAGATGGGCATCGTAAAAGCGGACAGTACCGACGAGATCGACAGCGGATGCGCGATAATCAGATCTCACGGTGTCGGGAAGGACGTATACGACGTTCTCAACGCAAAAGGCATCACGATAGCCGACGCCACATGTCCTTATGTTAAATCAATACATAAAAAAGTTGAAAAATACAGCAAAACAGGATATAATATCATACTTGTGGGCGACGCTTCTCACCCGGAGGTCATCGGGACAGCCGGATGGTGCGAAGAAAGCCCCGTAATCGTGGACAGTGCCGAGCAGGCCGAGAGCATTTCCGTTGACGGCAGTGTGTGCGTTGTAGCACAGACGACGTTCATAAAGGCCAAATTCGATGAGATCTGCTCGGTCATAAAAGGCAAATATCCCGACTGCCTGATTTTCGATACGATATGCTCAGCAACGGCTTTGAGACAAAGCGAGGCAGAACAGCTCTCGAAAGAGTGCGATGCGATGGTTGTCATAGGCGGATCCAACAGCTCCAATACGAAAAAACTCGCTGAAATATGCGCAAAGCACTGCAAAAACGTTATTCTCGCGGAATCGGCTGATTCCTTTGAAGAATATAAATTGAAAGGCGCCGAAAAGGTCGGCGTCACAGCGGGCGCATCAACGCCCCGGCAGAACATAACGGAGGTGGTTCACAAAATGGAGAACACAATGGACAATGAAAATCTTGAAAAGTCTCTGGAGGAATTCAAGAGGCTGAAAGTAGGAGACATTGTAAAATGCAGAGTCATTGCTGTCAACGAAGATGAAGTCTACGTTGATATTTCCTACAAATCTGACGGTATCATAAAGAAAGCTGACTTTGTTCAGGATCTTTATACCGATCTGCCCACGACAGTCGCTATCGGTGATGAAGTCGACGCGATGATCACCGATATGAATGACGGTGTGGGAAATGTCATTCTTTCAAAGCTTAAGGTCGACGAAATGGAGGCCGTTAAAGTCACCCAGCAGAAATTCGAGAGCGGTGAGACGCTTAAGGGCAAAGTCGTCAAGGTCGTCAAAGGCGGTCTTATCGTTGACATCGGTGTAGCGCAGGCCTTTATGCCGGCCAGACAGTATGCATTAAGGTATGTGGAAGACCTCAACAGTCTGCTCGGCAAGGAAGTCGAGGGAAGGATCATAGAATTCGACAAAGATAAGAACAAGGTCATCTTCTCGCGCAGAGTGATCCTTCAGGAGCAGCTCGACGCCCGCCGCGCCGCCGAGGCCCAGAAGAAGGAAGAAGCCATGGCAAGGATCGAAGAGGGAATGGTGGTTGAAGCCCCGATAAAGAACGTCACAAATTTCGGGATCTTTATCGATCTTGACGGCGTTGACGGATTCGTCCATGTATCCGATCTCTCCTGGAAGAGAGTCAACAGGCCTTCCGATCTTTATAAGACAGGCGACGTAGTTCAGGCAAAGATCGTATCTATCGACAGGGAGAACAACAAAGTCAAGTGCACTGTCAAGGGACTGACCGAGGAGCCCTGGGCCGTCTTCACAAAGACCTACAAGGAAGGCGATACGGCGCAGGGCGTCGTCAAATCCATCACCAAGTTCGGTGCTTTCGTTGAAGTCGTTCCCGGAGTGGAAGGTCTTGTCCATATCTCCAACCTTTCATATGACAAGGTCGAGAGCGTCGAGAGCGTTCTCAAGGTCGGCGATACGGTCAAATTCAAGGTCATGTCGATCGACAGCGAAAAACGCAGGATCGGTCTGAGCATCAAGGATCTTTCCGAAGCGCCGAAGAAGAAGCCGGTGCAGAACAAGCTGTTCTACAAGGAAGACAGCAATTCATCAATGGCGGAAGCCTTCAATAAATACCTCAATAATCACTAACCGGCAGTTCCTTGTGAACCGCCATTAAAAAACGCTCCCCAAAAGGGAGCGTTTTTTAAATATCCTGTCAGATAGATATTCTTACTTCAGCATTGCATCCAGCTGCGCTTTCAGCGCTGTCTTGGTGATCGTGCCGATGTGCATGTCGACCAGTTCCCCGCCTTTAAAGAACAGCAGGGTGGGTATGGACATGATGCGGAACTGTTCGGAAAGAGCCGTAGCTTCATCCGTATCGACTTTTCCTATCTTGATCTTTCCGGTGTATTCCTCGGCCACTTCGTCGACTGTGGGCATCAGCGCTTTGCAGGACGGGCACCATTCTGCCCAGAAATCCAGCATAACGGGTATTTCGGAAGCAATAACTTCCTTTTCGAAATTATCATTCGTGATTCTGACTGTAAATTCGGACATATCCTCTCCTTCGGGTTTATGCTCCAAGTATATCATCACGCCCACCGCAATAATGCAGGAAATCTGGAAAAATGATAAAAAGAACGGGCCTTGATGTGAATGGAAAAACTCTCTCGGAATGAATCAATTTCAAATGTTCGTATTTTACGTGAATTAAAATGCTATTTCTTCAATACATGAGTGTGGGGATAAAAGCTGAAATCCTTTAAGACTACGAAAAAAGCTATGAATGTTTTCAGAGGAACAGAGCGAAATACATTTGTATGCGAGGCGCGGAACAATCCGCGCCTCGGCTCCTGAGGGTAATCAGAACATGAGAACGCTCATTTTGTCAATCTCAGCGGAGATGCGCTCATATACGCCTGGATAGTTGCTGGCTGGTCCCCCTCGGGTGGCGCATGGGATGAAATAATGTTTGCCGTTAGTCCGGCAGGCTCGCTCTACCTCTCGATGGATGATCTCGTCGGTGATGTCGTCTTTATCCACTACGCCATTGTCGATGTCGCCCATGAAGGAGATCTTTCCGCCATATTCCTTTACTAGGGCGGGAACATTATTTGGAGTGACACAGCCCTGAAACACATCGATGCCCATTTCGATCATATACGGCACCAGGTTTGCGGCATAAGAGTCTGAGTGATGGACGATAATTTCCACGCCATGATCTTTGTAGTAGCCGTAGACCTTCTTGTAGGGCTCCAGGAAGAACTCAGCAAACATCTCCGGGGACAAGAAAGAGGAACGGTGGGAGCCCCAGTCGTCGTGGTGGAACAAGGCGTCCGGCTTGCCGTGCTTGCACAGCTGCTCCGCGAGCCTCAGTTCGTAATCAGTAATATAATCGATTAGCTCGTGCATAGCCTCCGGCTCTTCATAGAAGTTCACCAGAGCCTCTTCGATGCTCAACAGGTAATGGACCTGCTCAAAAATGCCGGGGGCTACGGAAGCCGTGGCGTATACCTCATTTCGGTCAATAGCTGCAGATGCTGCCTCATAAATCTCCCACATCTCGTCGGGGAAATCGGTCCTTGGCGCTTTAGTAGTCTCTTTCCAACGGGTGATATCCTTGACTACACGGTGCTCGTAATCATGGACAGGAAACTGCCCTGGGGTATGTGATGGCCATGTCATGGTGACTCCCCATGCATTCACTCCAGTTTCGCCGATCTTCAATGTCGGTACCTGACCAGAGATGGGGTCGCCCCGTATCATCTCCATGAATTCAAACTGGTTAACGAATCTGTCAGGGTTACCTCCTCGGATAGTCTCAAGAAAATTCTGTCTTTTGGTAAGCATTTTTTTTCCTCCTCATTAATTGTTTGTTACCTGTTCCGTTTTGCTTTGTGAAACACTATTTTCGACTTTACTCCTGTTCCTCAGCCGACGCAGCAGCTTCTCTGGCTGCCCTGTCTCGCTCGCTATTGGCAGTAGCGTACATGACAGCGTCTGCGTCGGTAATCTTATAGCCGAAGAACAAGATCAAAGCAGCCAGCACACACAGTATGGCGGGGATGGCGCCAATGATGAACATGAAGTCATGGATGAACTTAGTCGTGATGACTATGCCCGCCTCATATCCAATTATGGCCAGACCGTAACCGCCAATGGCAGCTCCAAGCATGAAGCCGATCTTCATAGGTATGTTATACATAGCCATAGCCACTGCTCGATTGTCTTTACCTGTTTTGTAGTAGCCGTACTCTCCGCAGTCCAGAAAATAGTTCACGCCAAAGCTGGTGAACAGGTACATGGCAGCAGTGAAGATACAGGTGCAAAGCGTGAAGACGATCTTGCTACCTGCGCCGAATAACATGATGCCCACATGGGCTATGGCGTAAACGATCAATCCGCAGATGAAGGCATTTTTCTTGCCTAATTTCCTGCCTATGGCTGGTACGATAAGGCTGGCTACGAAAGCGAAGGATGTCTTGATGGTCATTGACGTGGCCATGAACATGTAGTCATTGACGATGTAGCGGAAATAATAGGCCTGCACCGCAGTGAACACATTCATGGCGATGTAGAAGATTCCCATGGCCAAAATCACGATCAGCATCTGACTGTTGCCCGCAACAGACCTAACCATGTCCCCCATAGTGACGCTCGTTTCCTCGCGATCAGTGCCGGTTGATATGGGAACGTCATATTTTTTGGCCTGCGCTGCCATGATGATGCAACCGACGAACATGCCAGTGAACAGAAGCATGCATGCCACCAGATAGGCGTTGTTTTCACCTACAATGGGAGAGATTGCGGTAACGATGGGCAGCGCCGCTGCAGAGCAGATGATTGTGGCGCAGGCAGTGGCCTGTGCTGTACGTGAAGAGAGTTTGGTTCGGATGCTCATATTAGGGCCGGACATCAGCTGCAACAGCCCTCCTCGGGCAATCATCAGGATGCTCATGCCTCCGCCGAATCCAACATAAGCCACCACGATTATGGCCGCCCGCAGGGACATGGGCAGGCCCAGCTTTGTGGTGTCCAAGTAAGTTAGGAAAAAGGATACGCCCAGCACCCATTTGATGATTTTCAGCCAAGGGAGATATTTGCCGCTTTTGAAATTTGCTCGTTCCACGATAGGACCAGCAATCAGACTAACGAACAGGTCAATGAATTTTGCGATCAACAGTGCCGTAGACACCATAGCCGCGGTTATCAGCAGATAGTCGGTCATAAACAAGTTCATGTACGTCATGACCATACCGGTCCCGATGGTTTGCAGAAAAACTGCAAGTGTATATTTGTTTACTTCTTTATTCATGCTTCACCTCCTTCACTGTTTACCGTTTATTGAGCTGTCGGAATGCTCCGGCAACATTATCCTTATTCTGTCATTTATCAAACAGCTCTTTCCTCCTCTCTATTTTGATTATTGCATATTATATTCAAATATGATATGCTTAATTCTGTGATAATACGCCTTTGCCATACTACAAATTGCAGTAGAAAAGGGGAGTAGCATGACTCTAACCTTGGATCTATACCTGTGTTTTCTCGAAAAGGAATTTGCGCTCCTTCGGCCTGTGGAAATGGATGGCACGGTGCCTATAAAGCGTGTATGTCCATGGCGCCCTGGCCGTAATAGCCCAGATGAGCTCTACCTTTTGCCGGGTGGAACGTCAGGATGCACCGCGCCGCTTGCTATGCACGTTGCCGCTAAGGATACACCGCCTCAGGTGCCGGGCAAAAATGAACTGTGGCTTCTGGCTCCGGAAAGCAGTTATGAGAACGTTCTCTGCCGGGCTATGGAGATATACATTGAATTTGTTAGGTTCACAAGCGAGGTGACAGTGCTTGCTTTAACAAAGAAGGATATGAAAGCCGCTCTTGCCATGATGCGGGACGCTCTGGGTATCGGGGTTTCTATTGTGGACAAGGACTATCTGGTGTTGGAGTCATTGACGCATGAAAACAACGCTCCGCTGTACGAGGCGGGTAGAGACTCTTTGCAGTCTGGCCAGCGCATGGATCACCTTCAGGTGGAAAATCTGTACCTGACAGATGCCCGGTTCGACGAGACCTTTACACTTCAGGGACTCAGGGAATTCTGTCGCTACAATCTTCCGGAATATAAGGGTCTTTGCCTCTACTATAATTTCTTTATTCATGGCCAGTACGCAGGGAGGATGATCTATGTATTGCGGTCGGATATTTACAGCGACTCCCTTCTGCCATTTCTTGAGGAATATTCTTCACTGATCTATGAATGCTTCCGTAGCCGTGATGAGCACAGTCTCGCTCGGAGTGCAACAGCGGTACACCGTTTTCTGCTTGACCTGGTCGAATGGGACATGAAAAACATTGCTCCGGCTCTCACTGCATTCCGGCGGATCGGCTGGGAGGCTGAAGACAGCTTCAGGGCCATCTGCTTGTCAGGCAAAGGATATGCGCGATCGGAGATGACCATGGCCTACTTATGCACCATGCTGGAGGATACCTTTCCTGCATGCGTGGCCACTTGCCGGGGACAAACAATCTATTGTCTGCACAACCGTACGAGAGATGACAAAACTGGCTTTTTGGGGGATTTGGCCATGTTCTTACGGGATAATCTGCTTCAGGCAGGACTCAGTTGTGTGTTTGCGGGCTTGGAAAACAGCGGTTCTCATTTTCGGGAAGCAGAGGCTGCTCTGCTTTTGGGAGAACGATCCAACGACAGCTTTTGGCTTCACTATTTCCATAACCACACTCTCTCTTATGTTCTGGCGAAAGCAGAGGAGGAAATACCGCTGGAAGATCTTTATTCCCCCGTGCTGAAAACGCTTCTGGATTATGATTCCGAGCATCCGGAGATTTCGCTTACCGAAACGTTGTATACCTATATCTGTTGTCACTTCAACGCATCCCGTGCAGCGGATGCGTTGTTTATCCATCGAACAACTTTCCTTTATCGCATGAACAAGCTAAAGAGCTTGGTAAAGCTGGACCTGGAGGATTTTGATGCTCTGACTGAGCTGATGTTGTCCTTCGTCGTCTTGCGCAGACAAAAATCATAGATTATTTCCTTATATACTGTCATGTCTATAGTGATCATACAGACATACTGGAAGCTTTTTTAATCACCTAACCAGTCACCGATCCGTACGAGATCGATTTTGAGGTTCTTGTGACTTTTTTCCTTTGACGTTGATTATCGCAAAAGTGAAATTCTGCACTTTGATGAGCTTGTAGGGCAATTTATAACAATCCATGACTGGTTCATAGAACGTATGTCGCATAGATGTTTGAACAGGATCATGGTGCCATGCTGATGCAGTAATATGCGGTATCCCGGGCGGCAACGCTTTGGACGCTTTATATTCTCAGTTCGGAGATTCTCCTAAACGATTAAGATTGGTCAGAAAATCCGCTTTGACTTTCACGCCTTTTTTGTTTCAGATGACAGATAAATGGCAATCCCTGAAATAGACAGGTATTATTCCTGTACACTTATTTAGAAGTAATCAGATGTATGAAAGGTAGTCTTAAGGGCAAGCGACCTGTCAAAGAATTGGGATAAAAAGCGCAGGGCTGACCGGATATTGCAGAGCTGTAAAATGAAAAGATCAGACAGTGAAGATGAATTGTTTCGATCAGATACATTGCCAGGTTGATATGGGTTTGACAATGATATAAAATATTACGGATGAACGGATTATGCAGTAAAAATTGTTATAGAATACAATAGTCTATAACTCGGAGGGAAACATGAAGATCGGTATCATTGGACTGCCGAATGTCGGTAAGAGCACCCTGTTCAATGCGCTTACAAACGCCCAGGTGCCTGCGGAAAACTATCCTTTCTGCACCATAGACCCCAATGTCGGAGTCGTGGAAGTGCCCGACGAACGTCTGGACACATTGAGCAGGATGTATGACACGCTGAAAGAAACACACGCTGTCGTGGAATTCGTCGATATCGCAGGGCTGGTTAAAAATGCCGGAAAAGGCGAAGGTCTGGGCAACCAGTTCTTATCCCACATAAGAAATGTCAGCGCGATACTGGAAGTGGTGCGCTGTTTTGATGATGACAACATAACCCATGTCGACGGAAGTCTGGATCCAGTACGCGATGTGGAGACCATAAACTACGAGCTGATCTTCTCTGATCTCGAAATACTCGAAAAAAGGATCAAAGGCTCGGAAAAGGCCTCAAAGCATGGTTCTGCCGATGATAAGCTCCTCTATAACACACTTGTAAAAGCCAGGGAGATACTGGAGACCGGTCACTTTATCGATCTGGACGAGATGAGCGATGAAGAAAGCGCCATACTGAGAAGCCAGGACCTTCTGACCACAAAGCGGATAATGTACGCCGCAAACGTTTCCGAGGATGACCAGCTTACCGGCAACGCGTATACCGAAAAGCTGAAGAAATACCTTGAGGAAAACTATCCCAAATCAAAGATGTTCAACATTTCGGCAGAGATAGAATCGGAGCTGTCGCAATTGGAGCCCGAAGAAAAGCAGATGTTCCTTGAGGACATGGGAATGACCGAGGGCGGCATGCAGAAGGTAATCCGTGCCGGATACGAAATGCTGGATATGATCGTGTATTTCACCGCAGGCAAAAAGGAATGCCGCGCATGGCAGATAAAAAAAGGTACCAAGGCTCCGCAGGCCGCAGGCATAATCCACAGCGATTTTGAAAGAGGCTTTATCCGCGCCGAGGTGACCAAATACGATAAACTGGTGGAAGCGGGAGACGATGTAAAGGCAAAGGAGCTGGGCTACACCAGAGTGGAAGGGAAGGATTACGTCATCGAGGACGGTGACGTGGTCTATTTCCGCTTCAACGTGTAAGATCAGATATCGACCTGGCTGAGTATCTCGCCGATCTTACCGTGGATCACTATGTCCGCATTTGCATCATAGCGCGTCGACGATTTATTGATCAGTATCAGGTGATCGCCGTTGAAATGTCTTAAAAGCCCGGCTGCCGGATAGACATTCAGCGAAGTGCCTCCGACCATTAGGACTTCGGCTTCTTCCACCTTTTTTACTGCATTGCTGAAGAGTATCTGATCAAGAGGCTCCTGGTAAAGCACCACGTCCGGCTTGATGATCCCTCCGCATTCATCGCAGACCGGTTTTCTGGTCGTATTCTTGAATTTGTATATGTACTCCAGAGGAAAGAACTTGCCGCACTCCATACAGTAGTTCCTGTGTATGCTGCCGTGAAGCTCGAAAACTATGCGGCTGCCCGCCGCCTGGTGAAGGCCGTCGATATTCTGTGTGATGACTGCTGAGAGCTTTCCGGCTTTTTCCATCTCAGCCAGCTTCAGATGCGCCTGGTTGGGCTTTGCGTCGGTATATACCATCCTCTGAAAATAGAATTCCCAGAATACCTCCGGTCTTTTGGTAAAGAATCTGTGGGACAGCACTGTCTCGGGCGGATAATCGAAGGCGACGCTGAACAGTCCGCTTTCCCCGCGGAAATCGGGTATTCCGCTCTCGGTGGACACTCCGGCCCCTCCGAAGAATACCGTGTCATTCGATTCTTTTAAAACTTCGTTCAGCTTCTCGATATTGTCCAATACAGTACCCTTTCATCGTTCAAAATGCCTCTTTATTATACCAAATAGGAAGCGCTTTGTATATTCGAACGGATTTTCTGTTATAATAACCTGTAACAATGGAATACAAAACATATCTTTCCGAAGCTGTCAGCGAGACCGAGATAAAGCGTTCACGTTTCATCGCTTATCTGAATCACGTTGAATCTGCAGCAGAGGCTGAAGCAATACTGGAAAAACTGAAAAAGGAGCATTGGAAGGCCAATCATGTCTGCTACGGCTATGTCCTTGGGGTCAACAGCGAGACGATGAAGTTTTCGGATGCGGGCGAACCTTCCGGGACTGCCGGAAAACCCATACTCTCCAGCCTTACGGCCAACGGCCTGACGTTCGTATTGGGCAGCGTGGTCCGTTATTTCGGAGGGATCAAGCTCGGGGCGGGAGGCCTGACCAGGGCCTATGCGTCGGTGATGGGGTCCTGCCTTGAGAAGTGCGTTTTTTCACGTATGGTCTACTGCCCGCTGGTGACCGTAGAGGCGGCATATTCCGATTACGGCAGGATCGACGCTCTGGTGAACAGGTACGGTTTGAGACGCGCTGAAATGGATTTTGCGGACGAAATACGCATCGGCACATATTTACCGGAAGAAAGTATAAAACCGTTCCTTGACGCTGTCAGCGAAGCTACAGGGGGCAGCTATAGGTTTGAGCAGAGTGAAGGAACATTTATAGAGGATACAAGGCAAAATGTATGATTATATCAAGGGAACACTGACCGAGACCAGTGATGACGCAATAGTCGTCGAATGTGCAGGGATAGGCTACACCCTCTCTGTCTCATACAATTCGCTGATTCATTTTCAGAATGAGCGCAGCGGAGCAATCAAAATCTATACTGTATTCTCCGTAAGAGAGAATGCCGTCGAACTGTTCGGATTTGCGGATAAGCAGGAACGCGCGATGTTCGAAACACTGACAAATATCACCAAGGTCGGCCCCAAAGCTGCCATGTCCATATTGTCGCTGTATACGCCAGAGCAGCTCGTATCCATCGTCAATACCGGGGATGTAAAGAGTCTGACCAGGGCTGCCGGTATAGGCAAAAAGTTGGCGGAGACAGTGATTTTCAACCTGAAGGATAAATATTCCCAGGCGGATAGCGCAGATCTGCCTTCATATGAGCAGATAGACATGGGCACAGTTAAGGACGAAGCACTTATGGCGCTGTCTTCACTCGGTTTTGACAGGACATACTCGATCAAGCTGATCAATGAGGTGTACAGAGAAGGAATGGACGTCGAGGAGATCGTCGGTCTTTCGCTGCGCTCCGCGGGAGATGAGAAATGAACGACAGACGGATAGTAACAAGCAGGGAGACCGCTTCGGACCTTGATCTGAACAACACGCTGCGTCCCACCCGCCTGAAAGACTATATCGGGCAGGAGTCGGTGAAGAAGCGCATGGAGGTGTTCATAAACGCTGCCAAGGCGAGGGGGGAGGCTTTGGATCACGTGCTTCTCTACGGACCTCCGGGGCTCGGCAAGACGACGCTTTCACATATAATCGCCAACGAACTCGGAGTAAACATAAGGATCACCAGCGGACCGGCTATCGAAAAGACCGGTGACCTCGCAGCCATGCTTACTTCTCTTAAAAAGAATGACGTACTGTTTATCGACGAGATACACAGGCTTGACAGATCCGTTGAAGAAGTGCTTTATCCCGCCATGGAGGATTATAAACTCGATATAATCATCGGCAAGGGGCAGGGCTCCAAGGCGATCCGGCTGGATCTTCAGCCTTTCACTCTGATAGGGGCTACCACAAGGGCCGGACTTCTGTCCTCGCCGCTGAGAGACCGTTTCGGGATCATAAACCGTCTGGAATACTACAGCACGGATGAACTGATAACAATAATAAAGCGCAGCGCGTCCATATTGGGGTATGACATAGACGGACCGGGCGCGGTGGAGTTGGCGAAACGCTCCCGCGGAACCCCGAGGATAGCGAACCGTTTCCTGAAAAGAGTGCGGGATTTTGCGCAGGTCACGGGAGATGAGAGGATATCTCTTGAGACGGTCAATTCCGCACTGTCTCTTCTCGAGATCGATCCCATAGGACTTGACAAGACGGATATACTTTTGCTGTCGACGATCATAGATAAGTTCTCAGGCGGGCCGGTGGGGCTGGAGACTATCTCGGCTGTGATCGGTGAGGAAAAAGAGACCGTGGAAGAAGTCTACGAGCCTTATCTGATGCAGATAGGCTTCCTTAACAGGACTCCCAGAGGCCGCGTAGCCACCAGGCGGGCATACGAACATTTCGGTATCGCCTATGACGACACAGGCCGAACAGACAACAAACAGCAGACTTTTTTCGATAATGAAAGCGGCACCGCCAAATGAAGACAGAAGACTTTGATTATTACATGCCGAAGGAGCTCATAGCCCAGCACGCCCTGGAGCAGAGAGATCAGGCCCGCATGCTCGTTGTAAACAGGGCTGAAGGCACTTATTCCGACAGGCATTTCTATGACATCATAGATTATATGTCGCCCGGAGATATCGTCGTCCTCAATAATTCGAAAGTCATACCCGCAAGGATTTACGGAACGAAAAGAGAGACCGGGGCTCATATTGAGTTTCTGCTGCATAAAAGATTTTCAGAGCATGACTGGGAAGTAATGGCCAGACCCGGAAAACGTCTCAAGATCGGTACTGTAATCGATTTTCCCGAGGGACTCTCTGCTGTAGTGAAGTCAAAAAAAGAAGACGGACTGATCGACGTGACCTTTGATTATGATGGCGATTTCTTCACCATTCTCCATGATATAGGACAGATGCCGCTTCCTCCGTACATCAAGGAGAAACTGAAGGACAAGGATTCCTACAATACTGTATATGCCAGCGTGGACGGTTCCAGTGCCGCACCGACTGCAGGGCTTCATTTCACTGAAGAACTCCTGGAAAGGATCGAAAACAAAGGCATTAAACTGGTTTACGTCACACTGCATGTCGGCCTGGGGACCTTCCTTCCGGTCAGCGATGAGAACATCGAGGACCATATCATGCATACCGAGTATTATGAGATCAGTGAAGAGGCTGCCAGGATAATAAACGAGACAAAGGACAACGGCGGGAGAGTTTTCTGTATCGGAACGACGACGGTCCGAACCCTCGAGGCCAGCGCGGCGAACAACGGGGGAAGGGTCGCTCCGGAATGCAGGGAGACCGATCTGTTTATCTATCCCGGATTCGAATACAAGGTCGTGGACTGTCTCCTCACAAATTTCCACCTGCCTAAATCGACTCTGCTGATGCTGGTCTGCGCTTTTTATAACAGGGAAAAAATACTTGAAGCATATAATTATGCAGTCAGGGAGAAATACAGGTTTTATTCTTTTGGCGATGCCATGCTGATCGAATAACCAACTCTTTTTCTGCATTTGTCATGCGAAAAGCCTGAAAATAAGCCATTTCTGGCACTATACAGGTCACGGAGCCAAGAGGTTTTCAAGTCAGAAAAAGTCACCGGAAACCTCCCGCTGGGAAGATTAAAGACATAAGCCCTTGATGAAAACATCGGGGGCTTTCTTTACAACTTCTTTTATACTAAATTCCGCAGATAATATAAACTGCGGAAAACGATTGAAATAGGGCATAGGATATAATGTACACGTCAGGAAGAATGAAGGGAGGTGTGCCGTTTGGACTGGAAAAAGGCAATTCCTTTTGACCGGCATTTCTTCTCTATCACAGAACTGCTCGGTCAGGGGCTGACATACTACAGGATCAATAAGCTTGTCGAAGACGGGATCCTCAAGAAGCTGAATAATAAGACGTATGAGAACACGCAGTATCAGGGAGAAGTTTCTGATTTTGCTGTTGTTGCGGCCTATGCATCAAAGGGTGTGTTTTGTATGATGACGGCGGCAAGACACTATGAACTGACAACATATCTGCCCGATGCCGTGGACGTCGCTATCGAAAGAAACATGAAGATCTCCACGCTGCCGGACTGGCCATCGGTTCACATCTGGTATTATCCCAGGCTGCGCTATGAGACCGGCGTTTCAACGATAACAGATGATACCGGAGCGTATCGGATCTATGATATCGAAAAGACCGTAACGGATATCCTGTATTATCGAAACAAGGTCGGAATCGAAGAGACAAAGGAGATCCTGACGAACTATCTGAAGAGAGAAGACAGAGATCTTGTTCGACTGCATCGGTACGCAGACTCTCTCGGCTGCGGGAAGATCCTTGCGACATATTTGGAGGTTCTTCTGTGAACAGGGCTGCGTCGGTTAAGGCAAGACTTAAAAATCAGAGTATAGCTACAGGCAGGACCATGCAGGAGCTGCTGGTCGCCTATGGCCTGGAGAGAACGATATACCGGCTCTCAAAATCGAAATACGTGGAAAACTTTGCGCTGAAGGGCGGGATACTGTTGTACGCGCTTTTTGTTAAAGATTCAATGCATGTATAGCGGAAAGTCAATACTAAGCTGTTTCCGGTACCTTACTTTCTTGCATCGAATGCTTCCATACCGGAAATGACCATCGAAAATCAATGTGCTTTGTAGAAATACTATGTAAGGTCCTTGATGAAATCGTATTCATATCACTCTCCGAGATCAAAAGATAACGATGTATGATACACTTATAATGAAATAACAGGCAGATCGGTTATAGCGGACAAGCTGTTCATTCTATAAGGAGGATACAAATGAAAAGACCACTTTCGATCAAATCCCAAAGCATAGTTCCTTCAGCCACTCTCGCTCTTTCAGCGCTTACCAAGGAGCTTCAGGCCAATGGCGAAGACATTATCTCTTTCGGTATCGGCGAACCGGATTTCAATGTGGATCAGGTCATCAAACAGGCTGCTGTCGATGCGATCAACAGCGATTTTTCGCATTACACGGAGGTCAAAGGCATCTATGAACTGAGAGAGGAGATCGCAGAAAGACTGCAAAGCGAAAACGGCATCAAGTATTCCCCTGACGACATCATCGCGACTTCCGGTGCAAAGCACGCTTTGTTCACGGCTCTGCAGACGCTCGTTTCCGAAGGCGACGAGGTGATCGTGCCATTGCCTTATTGGGTAAGCTACTCGGAAATGATCAAGCTCGCAGGAGGCGTCCCTGTCCTCGCCAGGACCGAATTTGAAAACAGTTTTCTGCCTGACGCGGATATCATCAGAGAACTCATCAGCGATAAGACCAAAGCCGTGATCATCAACGACCCGGTAAACCCGACGGGAGCCGTGATGGATAAAAAGAGGCTCAAGGGGATAGTTGAGGTCTGCGTCGAAAACGGAGTGTATATCATTTCCGACGAGATCTATGACAAGTTCCTGTATGACGGCGCCAAGCATTATTCCGCCGCCGCTTTCGGCGAGGAAGCAAGCGATATCACCATTACCATCAACGGATTCTCCAAGACATACGCGATGCCGGGGTGGAGACTGGGCTATGCCGCCTCATCAAACAAGGACATCGTCAAGGCCATGAGCGGTATATCGGGCCACTGCATCTCACATCCTTCCAGCATCGTACAGAAAGCAGGAGCCGCCGCTCTGAAAGCCGAGCAGGGCTTTGTGGGGAAAATGGTCAAGGAGTATGACAGAAGACGGCAGTATATGATGACCCAGCTTAATAAAGCTGAAAACCTGAGATTCGTCCTGCCCAAGGGAGCCTTCTATTTGTTCGTCGACATCTCCGCATATTCCGGAAACAGCAGTGAATTCGCCATGGATATGCTGAGAAACGGCAAAGTGGCTGTGGTACCGGGCAGCGCGTTCGGACTGGAAGGGTTCATAAGGCTCTCCTATGCCTGCAGTTATGAAGATATTGTGAAAGGGATGAACAGATTTACTTCATATCTGTCCAACATTCATGAACAAACGGATCCTGATTATTGATTCATACTCTCTTCTGTATAAGGCTTTCTTCGGCGTAAGGCGCATGACCGCATCAAACGGGACTCCGACTAATGCGGTTTACGGATTCATCAGCATGCTCTCACGTCTTATTAAGGATTATGAACCCGATTATGTGTTCGCGGCTTTCGATGAGGGAGTTCCGACTTTCCGACATGAAGCCTATGCTGATTATAAAGCCGGCCGCGATCATATGCCTGAGGATATGAGAGTCCAGATACCCATAGTTATGGATATTCTGAAAGCTTCATATATTGAATGCCTGTCCTGTGAGGGCTACGAGGCTGACGACGTCATAGGCAGCGTAGCCGCATTATGCGAGAAGAATTCGGACAAGCTGTTCGTCGTCACGGGAGACAGGGATTCCTTCCAGCTGGTCTCCGGTGATGTCACGGTGCTGTATGCCAAAAGAGGAGTCAGCAATCTTATGGCTGTCGATGAGGAATACATCCGCAACGAGTATTCGTTGACGCCGAAGAAGATGATAGA
Organism: Eubacteriales bacterium; assembly: GCA_024685545.1. GTDB lineage: Bacteria > Bacillota > Clostridia > Eubacteriales > Anaerofustaceae > JAAYHF01. The sequence continues at coordinate 38,154 of JAIKVR010000069.1, forward strand.
CCTCAAAGCCCTGATGGGGGATTCCTCCGATAACATTCCGGGCGTAAAGGGAATAGGGGAAAAGACAGCATTATCGCTGCTGATAGAATACGGATCGCTGGATGGGGTCTACGAAAATATCGAAAACGTCAAGGGCAAGCTGAAGGATAAGCTCACGGAAGGGAAGGAGAACGCTTATCTGAGCTACGAGCTGGGGACGATCAGGCGCGATGTCCCATTGTCTCCTGATTTCAAAAAAGCCGATGATTTCAGCCTTTCCTCGAAAGGCGTGCTGGACATACTGTCCGGCCTGGATATGGAAGCACTGATCAAATCCCTGGGAGGCGAGACAGTCACCGAAGAAAGGAAAGAACCTGTCGGGGAATATGAAAAATACCTGCCGGATATTGAGGTTCTGAAGGGAAAAGAGATCTCGCTCGTTTTGGATATGGACGCAGGCGGGGCAGCCGTTTCTTTCGAAGGCAGGACATACAGTTCAGCCGATGTGTCCGCTGAATATATCAAAGCGCTGTGTGGCGATGAATCGGTTTCAAAGAACGTCCATGATCTTAAGAGCCTTCTGGAAAAGGCGCATGGGAAGGGTATCGAGCTGAAAGGATTCGTATTCGATACATGCGTAGCTGCTTATGTGATCGATCCGACAGACGGACGATACGATCTGACTTCACTTGCAAAGAAATATCTGAACGTGACTTTATCTTCCCCGGATACAAAAAAACAGCGCAGTTTCTTCGATACGCAGGAAAGCACGTTCGAAGCAGCCCGAGCCGCCAGGCAGGCCGAGTGCGTATCAGGGCTGAAGGAGCTCTTCATTAAGAAACTTGAAGAGGACGGTGAGAAAGAGCTTTACGAAAATATAGAACACAAGCTCATCTTCGTCCTTGCGGGGATGGAGGAGTACGGTTTCGCCGTTGATCCGGCAATGATCGAGAGTCTCGGCAGGGAATTTGACGGCAGGATCTCAGATATCAATAAAGCGATCGCCGAATACATCCCGGAGGATATGACCGGATTCAATGTGAATTCCACGAAACAGCTTGGCGAGCTGTTGTTTGAAAGACTGGGCCTTCCCGTGGTCAAAAAGACGAAGACGGGATATTCTACAGATATCGACGTTCTTGAAAAGCTTAAGGACAGGCACCCGCTGATTCCGCTTATCATCCAGCAGCGCCAGCTGGCTAAGCTTAATTCCACTTATATCCGAGGCTTGACCAAGTATATCGCTCCTGACGGCAGGATACATTCCAATTTCAACCAGACGATGACTGCGACAGGAAGGATATCATCCTCGAATCCCAATCTGCAGAATATACCCATCAAAACGGATGAGGGGAAGATCATACGCAAAGTCTTCATTCCTTCCGACAGTGATCATCTGATCGTATCCGCAGACTATTCGCAGATAGAACTCAGGGTGCTTGCTCATATCTCAGGGGACGAAAACATGATCGCTTCATTTAAAAGCGGGCTGGATATACACAGAAAGACCGCATCTGAGATCTTCGGCGTTCCCTTCGAAGAAGTTACGAGCGCGCAGCGCTCTAGCGCAAAGGCTGTAAACTTCGGGATAGTCTACGGGATCAGCGACTACGGACTCAGCCAGAACACCGGCATATCCCGCAAGGAAGCAGCGAGATACATCGAAACATATCTGGATAAATTCCCTCAGGTCAAAGCGTATATGAAGGAAATCGTTGAATATGCGAGGGAAAACGGATATGTCTCCACAATGTTCGGCAGAAGAAGATATATACCTGATATTGTCTCCTCGAGCTTTACGGCGCGTTCCTTTGCGGAGCGTACGGCCCTCAATACCCCGATCCAGGGCAGCGCTGCGGATATAATAAAGATCGCGATGATCAACGTGGCCGAACGGCTCGAAAGAGAGGGCTGCAGAAGCGAACTGGTGCTGCAGGTGCACGACGAGCTGATAATCGACTGTCTGATAAGTGAGCGCGAGAAGGTGAGGGCCATTCTTCAGGAAGAGATGGAAAATGCGGCTGAGCTGAAAGTGCCGCTGGTTGCTGAAGTCGTTGAGGGAAATAACTGGTACGAGGCGAAATGATGATAAAAATAGGAGTTACAGGCGGTACGGGAAGCGGTAAAAGCACTTTTGCCAAATACTTGGCCGAGTATCTCGGCTGCCGGGTGATAGATGCGGATGCTCTTTCACGGCGTGCGTCAGCTGACAAAGGTGTTCTGGAGACCATACGCGCAACATTTGGGGATGAATACATAGCCGAGGACGGCAGCATGGACAGGAAAAAAATGGGTGCTCTTGTGTTTTCCGACGACTCCAGCCGCGAAAAACTCAACGGCATCATCCATCCTGAGGTCAGGAGAATGTATTTCCTTGATTGTGCCAGGTTCGAGAAAGAAGGCGAGGCTTTCGTGATCTATGACTGTCCGCTGCTGTTTGAATGCGGTCTTCAGGGTGACGTGGACAAGACCGTTCTGGTGTACACCGACGATGACACACGCAGAGAGAGGATAATGACAAGAGATTCGCTGACACGCGAACAGGCCGAGAGCCGTATGGCATCTCAGATGGATCAGGATGAGAAGCTGCCGCTGGCCGATATCGTTGTTTATAATGACTCTTCTCTCAGTGACCTTAAAAAGGCAGCTGAAGTGACCGCTGACGAGATTAAAAATGATCGATAACAGTCTTCTGTCTTCTAAGGCAGGGAAGTACGGGATAGACCTTGTCGGGATAGTCAGCAAGACTCTTCTTTCCAGTATTTCAGACCAGGTTATTTCTGCCAATGTGGGACGCAAACTGGCGTTTTTTAAAGGTGACATTTCTGACCGGATGGATTATAAAAAGGAAATGGAAGATACCGAAGGCATCATTGCTTTCGGCATCTCCTATGCTTCTTCCATAAAAATGCCTGAAGATGGGGAGAATAGGCTGAGGATATCCAAATGCGCTTACGGAGAAGACTATCATGAAGTCCTCATGCGGGCTGGCAGAGCACTCGCAGGGGAGGTATTCTCCGCTTCAGGGGCAAAGTATAAGGTCTTTGCGGATACGGGGATATTTCTGGACAGGATCGCCGCTTACTGTGCTGGACTAGGCTTCTACGGCAAAAACAATTTCATAATCAACGAAAAATACGGTTCTTTTATATTCCTCGGACATATCCTTACAGATATGCCTCTTGATTGCGATGTCTCTCCTGTCCCCAGCCTTTGCGGAGATTGTCACAAATGCCTGACTGCTTGCCCTGCCAAAGCATATGGAGACAGCGTTCTAGATTATGGGAAGTGTACTTCCTATATCACTCAGAAGCAGGGAGGATACGGAAAAGGAGGATACATATACGGATGCGATGTCTGTCAGGATGTCTGCCCATTTAATCTTTCAGCCCCGAAGGATCTTCATAAATGCTTCTCAACAACGATAGATAAGGCATTTCCAGAAGCTGAGACACTTGTAAATATGAATAAAGATGAATTTGATGAAACGTACGGCAATTCATCCTTAGCCTGGAGAGGCTTTGAAAGAATTAAAAATAATGCACTGATGTATATGTCAGACAAAAAATAGATAGTAATAAGGAAATAAGACTTTTGCAAATGATTTCGCTGGGTGTTCATATTTCGTGGGATAATATTGGATTGTTTGTACATGCAGACATATTGATTGCATATTGATTATCAATAGCATTCTTATTTGCGAATGTTGGTGTCTTAAGAACAGTTGCAGACTATACAGTGAATCAATTATGACAGGGATAAATACATGAAATTAAAACGGGCGTATTTTGGTGATTACGAGAAACCGCGAAAGCTGCGAAAACGGGTAATCACCATTTCTGTAGCAGTTGTAATCTGCACTATTTGCTTAATATGTATATCAATCGCTTATCGTAGAAGCAATATGACACCTGATAGTGCAGATCCGATTGATTTTGCCATTCCTTCTTATGAAGGTGCTGTATATATCGAGATTAATGGAAATACGCCGTTCTTTCAAAACGTAGATATGACAACTGAAGTCTATCAACAGTACAGTCCATTGGATTCTTTAGGAAGATGTGGCCCGGCGATAAGTTGTCTGGGTAGAGAAACTATGCCTACAGATGAACGAGGCACGATAGGCATGATAAAGCCTTCCGGATGGCATACAGTCAGGTATGATGACCTTATAGAAGATAAGTACTTATACAATCGTTGTCATCTAATAGCCTATAAGCTATCAGGTGAAAACGATAATGCCTTAAATTTAATAACCGGAACGCGGTATTTTAACAAATTCGGAATGTTGCCTTTTGAAATTAAAGTAGCTAATTATATCAGATACACCGGGAACCATGTTATTTATCGTGTGACACCAATATTTGAAGGAAAAAATCTTGTAGCAAGTGGTGTCTTAATGGAGGCGCAATCTGTCGAAGATCATGGGGCTGGGATCCTGTTTAATGTGTATGTGTTTAATATCCAACCGGGAATAGAGATTGACTACCTGACAGGAGATAGCAAAAGGATACCACAGCCATAATCTTATAAAACAAAATAGAGACTTTATGTATACTTGTGTCAGCCTTCAAGCATGCGGACCTATAGCCAATCGTTTTCAGATCGCCAGCAGTATTACGGCAACCTCTTATATTTCGCACTATTCAGCAATGGAATACTACGGGACAACAGACCAGGTTTATTACGATATCTATGTTTCATCCGAGACAACGTTTAATGACTTTGAATTTGACGGTTATTCATATCATTATATCCAGTAACCATTTTTAGAAGGTGTTGAGTTACCGGAGTTAAGTGGCGGAATATGTATCACCAGCATAGAGCGAACAGTAGCTGACTGTCTTAAAGATATGGATAAAATCGGAGGTTATGAAGAAGTCGTTGCAGAACTAAATGCATTGACTGGTATTGATGAGAATAAGCTGCTGTTTATTCTTAAGAAATATGACAATTAGTATCTGTATCAAAAAACCGGCTATTTGCTATGGCCTCTGCGAGATTCTCTTGGGCTTTCCTCGAATTTCTTTGAACAATGCCGTTCGAAGATCGGAAAGAGCAAACGGTATCTTTCCAGGGATATCAAGGAGGGAACATATAATAATGAGTGGAAACTGGTCTTTCCTAGCCAGACATATCCTTTGAAGAATGGAAGGATGATATCCGATACCTCGATATGATAGTTTCGAATTGGACAAGAGAGCCGGAGAACAGGAATGTATGCGTGATACATTTGAAAGGATGCCCTCGGTTTTATATAACAGACCGTTTTAACATTACGTGCAATGCACATAAATATATTGACAATTCCTTTGCAATATATATAATTATATATAGGTAAGGAGGTGATACTATGAAGAATGTGAATGTAACTCTTCGTGTTGATGAAGACTTGAAAAAGCAGGCTGAGACCCTCTTCTCGGAACTTGGGCTGAATTTGACGACTGCATTCAATATTTTCCTTAGACAGTCTGTCCGTGAGCAGCAGATTCCTTTTAAAGTGACAAAGAATGTCCCGAATGCGGTCACCCTTGCAGCTATGGATGCAGCTGAAAGAGGAGAAGACATGTTTGGACCTTATGACAGCGTTTCCGATTTAATGAAGGCGCTAAATGCTTAAAGTTGAATTTACCGGTCAGTTTAAGAAGGACTATAAGCTCGCCATCAAAAGGGGCTGCAATCCGAATGAACTGGAAGCAGTCATTACTCTGCTTGTCAATGAAAAGCCATTACCGGAGAAGTACAAAGACCATGCATTGACGGATTCCCGGAATTACAAGGATGTGCACGAGTGTCATATTGAACCCGATTGGCTTCTTGTTTATAAGGTACTGAAGGAGACACTCATTCTACAGTTGATCCGTACAGGTAGCCATAGCGATCTGTTTTAGTAATCGTTCCTTGGTAACAATATGTCAGTAAAACCGAATAGGCCATATCCGATGAAGTATATAGATAGTAATCCTTAGTGATGAATGCTATTTGGCACATTATTGGAAATGGCTATTTATTGGACATTTATGCTGTTATTTAATGAGATAAATACATATCTAATTGGAAATATGAACAATCAAAAGAACCAATTTGTACATTATCAGATACTACTTCCATTATGCCAGTTTTTCCGTGGCTTAAACTTTTACAATCAAATCTGAACTCAAAGTGGACTGCAAAGAAATCCAGTACGTTATAAATGGTGAGAATCACTCATCGTCTTTAACGAATAATATAGAGTATATCGAATTCTTGCTCCTCCCGGTTTTCTTAGCGACTGACTGAAGAGCTCCTTTTCTATCCATACCTTTGGCAATGAGTTTATCGAACATTTCCTTGATTTCTTCATCAGAAAACTCTTTATCCAAAGCATCTTTCTGATTCGGTGAGATAGTCAGCGTGTATTCGCCTTTTATTTCTTCTCCAAGCTCATCAAGTATCATCGATGCAGTACCACGATATATCGTCTCATAATACTTAGTCAGTTCTTTAGCAAGGGAGAGCATCCTGGCCGGTGCAGTTTCTTCTAACTCGCTTAGAACTTTCTTTAACTCATGTGGTGAAACATAAAGGACAGTAGCGCAGGGATATTTAAGATACTCGGCAAGCTTAACGCTTCTCTCTTGTTTCTTTGAAGGAAGGAAGCCGGCGAAATGGAATTCATTCATATCAAATCCGCTCATGATGAGGGAGGGGAGAAGAGCGTTTGCACCGGGAATGACACAGAATGAAATCCCTGATCCTATCATGGTCTTGACTAGCTTTTCTCCCGGATCGGATAACAGAGGAGTACCGGCATCGGAAACCAGAGCCGCTTTTTCACCGGAAGAGATCCTGTCGATTACTTTCTGCTGCATTTCAGCCTCATTGAATTTATGGTAACTGACAAGAGGCTTTTTAATCTCATAATGATTTAACAGCTTGACAGTCTGCCTGGTGTCCTCGCAGAGTATGAAATCAACGGACTCAAGTATCTTTAACGCCCGTAATGTGATATCCTCAAGATTTCCTATTGGAGTTGAAACGATATAAAGATTGAAGGCTCTTTCTTCCATGAACCGATTATAACATCGCATCAAAGGATAAACACTTTGTTCAGATAATATTGACATTGTTTTTCAAATTCGATATTATTTGATTATAAAGATCAGGTGCCCCGAAAGGGGAGAATAGGGAACCGGGTGGTAATCCCGGACGGACCCGCCGCTGTGTTGCGGAGCTCTGCGCATTATGCCATTGCCATTATGGTGAGAAGGCGCGCGTGAGTGTTGATGCTCAGTCAGAAGACCTGCCCGATCCGTTTATAATGTAAGTTAAGGTAACGCTTGCAGATGGAATCTGTAGGCGTTTTTTCGACTGAAGTCGAGAAAAGGAGTGGTATGGACAACGAATTGAAGAAAACGGTATTTGCGTACGTGGACGGGATTTCCCCCGCAAATGAGAAAGCGATCGAAGATGCGAAGGCATTTTCACTGGATCTTTTAAAGATCCCCGGCAGTCTTGGCAGGCTCGAAGATATCTCCTATAAACTGGCAGGCATAACCGGCGAGATCAAAAAGACCTTCGGGAAAAAATGTGTCATCATAATGAGCTCAGACAACGGTATCGTCGATGAGGGAGTTTCATCCGCCCCTCAGTCGATCACCAAGACTATGACTGAAGTTTTTACACGTTTCGGTTCCGGTGTCGGTGCGATCTCTAAGGCTTATGGAAATGACCTGATCGTGTACAATATCGGTGTTAAGCCCGATATTGACGATCCCAATGTCATTAACGTCAATCTTATGCGTTCTACCAACGATTTTGCCAAAGGCCCCGCAATGGATTACGATACGGCTTTAAAGGCGGTCCTGGTCGGGATCAATGCTGTCAAGGATGCTGTCGATAAGGGTTATGAGGTAATCGGGACCGGTGAAATGGGAATCGGCAATACCTCAACGTCTACGGCAGTTATCTGCACTCTGGCCGGCCAGAGCGTTGATAACGCCGTCGGAAAAGGGACCGGAATGACGGATGATGAATCATTCATTCACAAGAAAGCCATTATTCAGCAGGGGATAGATATCAATAATCCGGATAAGGACGACCCCATTGATGTTCTTGCAAAAGTCGGCGGTCTCGATATAGCGGCTATGGCCGGAATGTTTATCGGTGCAGCATATTACAGAGTGCCCATCGTGATCGACGGCTATATCTCCTCGGCTGCTTATTATGCCGCATATAAGCTCAATAAACTTGTTGCTGATTTTGCCATCGAATCTCATAAGACCGAGGAACCGGGTTACGCGATAGTCCAGAGAGAGACCGGCGTCAGGCCGATGTTCGATATGAATATGCGTCTGGGCGAGGGGAGCGGATGTCCGTTCACGTTCTTTGCCATAGACTGCGCTCAGTCCGTAATGAACACCATGTTTACCTTCGAGATGGCTGAAGCCAGCACCGAGTACACAGACAAGATCAACGATCTCAAATTCTGAGCAAAACGCAGACAAGTCAAAAAGCCGTCCGAAGAGTCCGTTCCGGACGGCTTTTTTAAATTCATTCGGTTGTTTTGAATATATATAGAGTGTATAATTTCTTTTAAGAATATACGTAAAGGCAAGGTATAAAATTGGAAACTCAATTAATGAAGATCAAGGAACAGGTGCTCTCCGCTATTGAGTCCGTCGACGATCTGGCTTCCATCGAGAACCTGAGGGTAGAGTATCTCGGGAAGAAAGGCAAATTGACGTCGATACTCAGAGGAATGGGTTCCCTGAGCGCTGATGAGAGACCCCGGATCGGGAAACTCGCAAATGAAGTGCGTGAGGCTATCGAGACCGCGCTCTCAGAAAAAAAGAAGTACTTTGAAGAAAAAGCCACTGAATTAAAGCTCTCCAGTCAGTTTATCGACATCACTCTGCCCGGCAAGAAGCTTGCGTCCGGTCACGAGCACCCGCTTTATCTGGTTATCGATGAAATGCTGGATATCTTCGGTCAGCTTGGATTTTCGGTTGTTGAAGGGCCTGAGATCGAATGGGTAAAAAACAATTTCGACAACCTGAATGTTCCGCTCGAACACTCTTCAAGGGATTACAGCGATACCTTTTACTTTACGGATGATATTCTTTTGAGAACACAGACATCTCCCGTTCAGGTCAGGGCTATGACGGGAAACCAGCCGCCCATCAAGATCGTCTCACCGGGAAAAGTCTACAGAAAAGACGAGATCGACGCGACTCATTCGCCAATGTTCCATCAGCTGGAAGGACTTATCATTGATGAAGGCATAACGATGGCGGACCTTAAAGGCACTCTGGATTACGTTGCAAAACTGATGTACGGAGAGGACACTCAGACACGCTTCCGTCCGCACCAGTTCTATTTCACGGAACCCAGTGCCGAAATGGACGCCAGCTGTTTTGCGTGCCACGGAAAAGGCTGCCGCATATGCAAGGGCACCGGATGGATCGAGATACTGGGCTGCGGCATGGTGCACCCGCATGTTCTTGAGATATGCGGTATCGATCCGGAAAAATACACGGGTTTTGCTTTCGGAATGGGTCTGGACCGTATGGCGATGCTCAAGTACGATATCAACGACCTGCGTCTTCTTTTCGGCAATGACACCGAATTCCTGGAACAGTTTTAAGGAGGAGCTGCATGATTACCTCAATTACATGGGTCAAGGATTATACGGAAATTCCCGATGATATGAAGTCCTTCGCCGAAAGGATGACGATCACCGGAACCATATGCGAGAATTACGAATACAGGGGAGGCCAGATAAGCAACATCGTCACCGCCAAGGTGAACAGTATTGAAAGCCATCCCGATTCCGATCGCTTATGGGTATGCAAGGTTTTCGACGGAGAGACTGAGTTCACGATAGTTACCGGAGCCCAGAATGTCAGACAGGGAGACATCGTCCCTCTCGCCAGAAACAATTCTACATTATATGACGGCAGGGAGATCAAAACCGGCGTCTTAAGAGGAATCGAGAGCCAGGGAATGCTTTGCTCGGCAGGCGAACTCGGCATCAAAGCCGGTATCGCTCCAAAAGCAGCCGAGGAAGGCATTTATATACTGCCTGCCGACACAAATCTTGGAGTTGATATAAAGGAGATCCTCGGACTTAATGACTACACTACTGAATTTGAACTGACGAACAACAGACAGGACTGCAACAGTGTCCTGGGCATAGCCAGTGAAGCCGGGGCAGCCTTTGGGAAAAGATTTGTTTTCCCCTCCTATGAATTCGATTCACCGAAAAACGATATTGACAAATATCTGAAGATCAGCGTAGAAAATCCTGAACTCTGCAGAAGATACACGGCGAGAATGGTAAGGATCAAGAAGATAGAGCCGTCTCCGATGTGGATGCAGGTCAGGCTGATGGGTTCCGGTATGAGACCTATCAATAACGTGGTCGATGTTTCGAACTTCGTTATGTTGGAGACAGGACAGCCGCTGCACACCTTTGACTATGATAAGCTTAAGGATAATAAGATAATCGTACGCACCGCGCAGAAAGATGAAAAATTCACGACTCTGGACGGCGTTGAAAGAATTCTGTACGAGAACATGCTTATGATCTGCGACGGTCAGAGGAGCGTATGCGTAGCTGGCGTAATGGGGGGAGAGAACTCCGACATTACGGATGATACAAAGACTGTCGTTATCGAGTCTGCGAATTTCAACGGTACCAGCGTCAGAAATACATCAAAGAAACTCGGGCTGCGCACGGAATCCAGCGCGCGTTTTGAAAAGGGCATAAGTCCGTTCCTGACGAAGTACGCCTGTGACAGAGCTGCCAGTCTGCTTGTGGAGATCGGCGCAGCCGAATACATTGACGGAGTGATCGATGTCAGAGGCGAGATAGCCGAGCCTGCTGAAGTTTCCATGGATATGGATTGGTATAATTCCTTCATAGGTATCGACCTTACTCCCCAAAAGGCAGCCGGATATCTGGATCTTCTGGGCTTTGACACCGTGATCAGCGGTTCTGTGATCACCGCCAAAACGCCGAGATTCCGCCAGGACATTGCAATTAAAGAAGATCTCGCGGAAGAAGTCACCCGCATGTTCGGCTATGACAATATCCCGCAGACCAGGATGGAAACATCGAATTACATCTCTCCCAGGAACGAATACTACTCGTTTAAACAGAAGATCAAACAGCTCCTTATCGGCATCGGAGGACATGACATACTGACGTATTCGTTCGACAGTCCGTCCAGGATCAAGGCTTTCGGATTTGAGCCTGCCGATAAGCGCAGTCAGCCTGAGATCATCGTAAATCCGCTCGGGGAGGATACCTCCGCAATGCGCACGACGATCCTCACCGGACTGCTTTCAACGCTAAAGCTCAATTCCAGCAAGAAAAACGAAGCGAGACTGATGTTCGAGATCGCATGCGCTTTCCTGAAAAACGAGGATAAGAACGATCTTCCCGAAAGCATCGACAGACTTGCCGTGGGCGAATATGATTCGAATTTCTATGAGATAAAGTCAGTTATCGAGTATATCGCAGATGTGCTTAAGATCACCGGACTTGATTATGAAAGAGCCAAGGAGCCTTTCCTCCATCCCGGAAGAAGCGCATATGTTCTCCTGAAAGGGAAGAAGATAGGCTGCTTCGGGCAGATACACCCGAGGCTTGCCAAGAGCTACGATGTGCCTGAAAGCGTCTGCATGGCCGAGCTCGACATCGAACCTCTCTATGAAGCTTACCAGGGAATCACTGTTCACATGAAGCCGGTCGCCAAGTATCCGGCAGTACACAGGGATCTGGCGCTGGTAATGGATGAGGATACCCCGGCAGGAGATATAGGCAAAGAGATATTGTCGAGAGGAGGAGATAAACTGATCTCCTGTGAAGTCTTCGACGTATATGTCAGCGATGTGATAGGGAAGATGAAGAAGAGCGTTGCGTATAACCTGGTTTTCCGCAGCGAAGAATCGACTCTTACCGATGAAACGATCGAGGAAGCTGTAAAGGGAATACTGACACATCTTAAGGAAAAATTCGGTATCACGATCAGGGAATAAGAATAATCCGATAAAAATACACTAAATATTTATTTAGTGTATTTTTTATGCTATAATGATGGACAAAATGGAAAAATCATATTCTGAATACCTGCAGAAGGAATATCCTTCAGAAACGGCTACGGGATACTTATATGACGTCCAGGGATTTGAACGTTTTCTTAAACAGCGCTATGCTGATGAAACCGATATCCTGAAAAATGCAGCCGCTGCCGATGTGATAGCGTATGTGAACCGGCTGAGTTCATCTCATAACTCCGAGGCTATGATCAACCGGATGCTCTCATCGCTGAGGAATTATTATGACTATCTGCAAAGCCGTGGCGTTATTAATCATTCACCGGTGAAAAATGTGAGATCATTGAAGATCCGTACAGATAATAAACAGCCTCTGCATATTGATGAATGCAGAAAGCTGATCGAAAGCATAGACGGAAGGAACTCGTTACGTGACAGGCTCATAATCCTTCTGAATATCAACTGCTGCCTGACTGCTTCAGAACTGGTATCGATCAGAACGGCCGATATCACGGATGATTTCCTCATCATACGCGAAGCTGACGGAAAAGAGAGAAGGATCCCTCTGGATGACGCTCTGAAATCGATTTTAAGGCGTTTTTTATCGGACGAACGTATAAGAACACGTAAATTCCTTTTCAGCGGGAATGACGAACCGATGCCTTTGAGGACCATGCAGCTTATAGTCACAAAACGGCTGAAAAACAGCGGACTGTACAGGAAGGGGATGTCCACAGTCACTTTGAAGCTTACCGGAGCATATATACTGAAAAAATACTGTTCGGTCGACAACGAGACTTTAAGCAGGATCTACGGCATCAATAAACCCGAAGCAATTATCGTCAGCAGAAATGAGGACCCAATTGGAGATAATATTAACAGGAATCCTCTTGTAAAACTGGCGGGGCAGGAGTAGAATAGCTACAGATATCTTTCCGTTAAAGACAGCTTTAATGTAAAAATGGAGCGTAATTTATGCCGAATAACTACACTAAGGAAAAAAACGCCGAATACACGGTCAAATTAAGAAACGTGCTGGAACTGCTGCCCGCGTTCGCTGCAGATTTCTTCCGCGGTATCACAGATACGACTCAGATCCGAACAAGGCTTGCTTATTCATATGATCTCCGTATTTTCTTTTACTATTTGAAAAACGTAAATGATAAATTCATTAGCAGAATTGACGAGAGAGATTTTACAGTTAAGGATCTTGATCTGATCAAAGCTGTGGATATAGAAAAATACTCCGAATTCCTCTCCTATTACCAGCTGCCGAATTATAAGGATCCTTCGAAGATGATGACCTATACGAATTCCGCAAATGGAAAGATGCGTAAGCTTGCCACGCTTCGCAGCTTTTATAAGTACTATTTTAAGCGTGAGCTGATACAGACAAATCCGGCGGAGCTGGTCGATCTGCCGAAGCTGCACGAAAAGCCTATCGTACGTCTTGAAGCTAATGAAGTGGCTGACCTGCTCGATGGTGTTGAAGATGGCAATAGACTATCAGATACCGCAAAGAGATTTCATGAAAAAACCGCTCTCAGGGATACTGCTCTTATAGCGCTGATGCTCGGAACAGGGATCCGTATCAGCGAATGCATCGGGCTCAATATATCGGACTTTGACTTTTCGAACAACAGTTTTATAGTCACACGGAAAGGCGGCGACAAGGCGATCCTTTATCTGTCTCAGGAAGTGGCTGATATTCTTACCGATTACCTTAAGGAATACCGAAATAAGATCGAAGGTATCAGACCCGGCGATGAGGATGCTATGTTCCTTTCGCTCCAAAAGAAACGTATGGGCGTCAGCGCCGTCGAAAAAATGGTTAAAAAATATACCAAAAGCATCGTACCGCTGAAAAACATCTCACCGCATAAATTCAGAAGCACTTTCGGTACGAATCTGTATCTTGAGACCGGAGATATTTACCTTGTGGCAGATGTGTTAGGCCATAAAGATGTCAATACCACCAGGAAACACTATGCGGATGTGGAAGAAGACAGGCGTAAGCAGGCTGCAAAAGTTATCAAGCTCAGAAAAGACTAATATACAGGCAGTTCTATCGTCTGTCCGGTATAGATAAGTCCTCCCTTCTGCAGTCCGTTTATCTGGCAGATCTCAAATACGACCTGGGGAAGTCTCATGTTATCAGGGCATATGGCTTCAGCTAAAGCCCATACAGTATCTCCGTCATGTACGACGTACGGCACGGTCTTAGTCATTGTGGATCTATTAGCTCCTGTAAAAGGGATAAAGAAAGCAAAGAATATGACCAGCACGACGAATGCTATAAAAAGCTTCTTATAAACCATTGCTGCGGATTTCTTAAGGCGAATCGAACGTTTTTTCATATTAATCCTCAAATCGAACATTTGTTTAGCACAAGTGTACGATACATAGATGAAATTGTCAAGATATTTAGAACAAATATTTGACAATGCACACTTCCATATGTATAATATAGTTGAAAATTATCAAGGCGGTTTTACCATGTACGAAGATCTATCCGGTGTTCAGATTCAAATTCTAGAGTATCTCAAAGAAGAAAAGAAAAAGCACAGCTACTCACCCTCTGTAAGAGAGATCGGTGCTGCTGTCGGCCTGAAATCAACGTCTTCTGTCCAGTATCAGCTGAACAACCTTACACAGCTGGGCTATATCCGCCGTAATCCGCTGAAACCGAGAACCATCGAAATTATCGATGACGATGAACCTATGCCCGAAACAGAGATGATTTCTGTTCCTATCATCGGCAAGGTCGCAGCAGGTGCTCCGATCCTTGCTGTAGAGAATTATGAGGATTATTTCCCTCTGCCTGCTTCGTTCTTGGGCCGTGGAGACAGTGAGTGCTTCATGCTCCTGGTACAGGGCAGCAGCATGATTAATGCAGGCATCTTTGAAGGAGATTATGTGATCGTCCGCCAGCAGAATACTGCGAGGAACGGCGAGATAGTTGTTGCCATGATCGATGATGAAGCCACGGTAAAGACGTTCTATAAAGAAGAGAACAGTATCCGCCTGCAGCCGGAAAACCCGATGATGGCGCCGATATATGCCAGAAATGTCACTATACTGGGAAAAGTGATCGGAGTAATCAGAAAACTATAAGATGAATTATGCAGACCTCTGCAGATAGAGTTACAAATCTATAATGATTAAAGCAAAACGGTATGGCAATATGAATTGCCATACCGTTTCTTATTGCTGTACTCACACGACGGAGATATGCTGGACCGTGTTGAATGTGCATGAGCTCAACTGCTTCTGATAAGCATATCAGCGACAACGTCCACGCATGAGGCTTAATTGCTGATATCAAAGACAAACACTTCATGAATCTCTTCGGAATATCCGTCGTAAAACCCCTTCGGCATTCCCAGTATTATATGAGCCCCGCGGTTATACAGAAGAAGAAATCGATTCTCTTCAGGGTCAAAGCTCAATCCTTCTATCTCGCCCTGCCTTAATACCTCGTCGAACGTTTTTTCAAGCGTAACCTTGCCTTTCGACAGATCTTCACTGATCTCGATCCTATACATATGATCCGGTGCGTTCTCATCAGCGTCACCGTCATCACAGGTAACATATAGACTCCCGTCATAATAAGCCACACCCTGTATCCACTTCGGCACAGGATCCATACGGAGATTTCCCCTGTACAGACCGGAGTTCAAATCGTACATGTACAGATATGCACTGGATTCATCATCTACCCAGGAGCTCATATATACTGTATTGTGAATATGATCGACAGCAATTCCTGAACATTCAAGCTGCCCTGTATCGGCTCGAAACGGGAACACACGCTTGAGTTTCAAGGTATTGCCATCGTATACAGCGACCTGAATATTCTTTCCTGCGCCGTCCATAAAGAACTCGACGCCTAGATACAGCTCATTTTGCCATACATCGATGTCGCCGATATGGTTGACCTCAAAATCATATCCTGAGAATGGGTTCGTGTTCTCGGCAACGACATTCCAGTCCTTATCGTATTTGGTCAGGCTGCCTGATCCGCTGACCCAATAGTAATCGCCTTCGGTGCAGATGCCCTGTCGTCCATTTACCGGATGTACAGACGACAACTTATAGCTGCGAGACAAATCTTCTGTTTCAGAAGATTTGTTTTCCATCACGCAGCCTCCAAAGCCGATGATCAGGATCAGCGCTATCATGAATATCATTGCTCTTGATTTTGCCGTATGAAGAATCATATGTCTGTTTTCTCGGGAAGGGCCGGCTCTTTTGTTTCACTCATGTTTCCGAATTCTGCAATATCCGACAAAATGAAGCGTTACTTCCCTACCCTACTTTCTTAGGTCTACATCAGCTTCAAAGAAACGATCGCATTATAAAGGGCAATTTTGACGTGTTCGTATGTAAGTCCGCCCTGCTGATAAACAATGAACGGCTCCTTCATCGGAGAATCAGCGCTTAGTTCTATCGATGAGCCCTGGATGAAATTGCCTGCAGCCATGATGATCTGATCCACATATCCCGGCATATCCCAGGGCTCAGGGGAGACATAGGAATCTACCGGTGAGGAAAACTGTACTGCCTGACAGTAATCGATAAGTTTCTGTCTGTCATTCAGGACCACTGCCTGGATGATGTCGCTGCGGGCTTCGTCGAACTTAGGGAATACTTCGAATCCCAGCCCGGATAATGCTTTTGCTGTGAGGATCGCGCCTTTTACCGCAGAATTGACTACACTGGGAGCGATAAAGAAACCCTGCATGTAATTCCTGGTAGTGCCGGAAGGCATCGCGCCTACTTCAAATGCAATGGAAGGCATTGTAAGCCTGCCGGCTGCCAGTTCTACCAGATCGCTCCTTCCGACGATATAGCCTCCGCTGGAAGCCAGACCTCCGCCCGGATTTTTGATAAGAGAACCTGCAATAAGATCTGCATTGACGTCGCAGGGTTCTTCTTTCTCCAGGAATTCTCCGTAACAGTTGTCTACTATGACTACGATGTCTCTCCTTACATCCTTAATGGCAGCAATGGCTTCTTTCAGGGCATCTATCGTCAAAGCGGTCCGCATGGAATACCCTGTCGATCTCTGGAAAAAGACGGCTCTGGTGTTTTCATCGACCAGCTCCTGAAACTGTTGCAGATCAAGTTTTCCTTCCGGAGTGAATTCGATCTGCTTATAACCGATCCCGAAATCAGCCAGTGTGCCTTTGTTTCTGCAGGTATCTGATACTCCGATATTTGAATAGATCGTATCATAGGGCTGCCCGGTCATTGATATGAAGTTGTCTCCCGGACGGAGGACAGCATAAAGGCAAAGAGAGACTGCATGTGTCCCGGAGACTATCTGAGGGCGTACGAGAGCAGCTTCTCCGCCGAACACATCCGCATAGATCTTTTCAGTGACGTCACGTCCGTCGTCATTGTAACCGTATCCGGTCGATCCGGTGAAATGCCGTTCGGCGAGCTTATGTCTCTGCATCGCGCCAAGCACTTTCGCCTCATTATAAAGCGCGATCCCGTCACGTTTTCTGAAAATATCCCTGACGCTGTCTTCACATTCGTTTATATAATCGAAAACTGCTTTGTTCTCAAACATTACTGTCCCCTTTGAAGATCATATCCGCGATCCGGATGCTGTTCAATTCATCTGCATCGATCCAGCGCACGTCTTTGTTCGCATTGAACCATGTGTACTGCCTTTTGGCGTAATTCCGGCTTCGTTTCTTTATCAGGCTGACTGCCTCTTCCATGGAAGTTTCTCCTTCGATCGCGCTGATAAGCTCCTTATATCCGATAGCCTTGAATGCGGTCAGCGATCTGTCCGGATGAGCATTATACAATTCTCTGACTTCCTCTTCCAGCCCCTCTGACATCATTCTGTCCACCCTTGCATTTATCCTCTCGTAAAGAAGTGGCCTGGAAACTGATAAAGCATAATACTCGGTATCGGGGAAACGCATGGTCCGTTTCTTTTTGGCTGAACTCATCCTGTTTCCGGTATCATGATAGAATTCAAGCGCCCTCATGACACGTTTGATATTGTTTTTATGGGTAGAAGCGGCATATTCGGGATCTATCTCCATGAGCATATCGTACAATGCATCAGCTCCTTTGGCCTCGGCGATCTCAGTTAAATATCTTCGGTATGAAAGATCGGTGTTTTCGCCTGAGAACTCATAGCTGGAATAAACGATGCTGTCGATATAAAGTCCGCTTCCGCCGGTAAGTATGACCGTACGGTCTGCCGATGAGTCCATGTAGTCGAGAGCCCTGTGCGAATAATCGAATGCCGTGACCGGATAGGTTACGTCATATTCATCGATCATATAATGCCGTATATGCTCGGTCATGTATTTGGGGGGCTTGGATGTTCCGATGTCCATGCCTCTGTAGCATTGATAGCAGTCAGCTGAAACTATTACGCCGCCGGTCAGTTCCGCAAGAGCGTAAGCAGCATCGGTCTTGCCTGAAGCGGTCGGTCCAGCTATGACAATAAGTCTGCCGGAGAAGCTCATTTTATTCTTTCAAACACTTTCATAAAAAACTTTTCGCTGATCTTTCCAAGTATCGGTCTGCCGTGGGGGCAAGTAAACGGCATATCCGTATCATACAGTTCCCTTAGGAGATATCTGCTCTCATCCCCGCTTATGTTTTCCCTTCCGCGTACGGCATCATGGCAGGCGCATCTTATAAGCAATGCGTTGCGGCTGGCTAAATCGGTCGAAGGACCGAAGCTTTCTATTTCACCGGCTATCTGGCGTATAACTTCTGCGATATCTTTGTCGTTCAGATACATCGGTATGCTGCGGACTAAGATGCAGTTGCCCGAATACTCCTCAACACTGAAACCGAGTTTCTCCAACTCGTCAGCGTTTTCCATTATCAAAGAGCACTGCTTAGGCGACAGCTCAACGGATATCGGCGTCATCAGCTCCTGAATTGCTATTGAATGAGAATTGAATGCCTTCATGTACCTGTCGTAAAGTACGCGTTCGTGTGCCGCGTGCGTATCCATTGCGTACAGATCATCGCCGCATTCTATCAGCGCGTAGAGTCCGAAAGCGTTTCCGATGACATCCATGGCGGACAGCTTCAGCAGTATATCTTTATCGAGAACCGCAGGATCATGTGTCTTGATTGCTGTCCCGATTTCAATGGATCGATCATTGGCGGGCATATCGGATTTCTGAGATGCTGCGGCAACGAAATCTCCGGATGTGTTTTCTCTGACTGTACCGACTTTTTCACGGGCTGCAGGCATGTATTCACGGACTTGCTCGAAGACCATCGCCTCTGAATGCCAGCCTTCTTCTGCCTGGATTTCATCAGAGGCGCCATGCGCCTTTATTTCGATCCTGCTCGTAAGGCAGTCTTTTACTCCTTGCTTGACCAGCATACATATCAGCGACTCGTTTAAGAAGCGTACGTTCTTTTTGGCGGGATGGATGTTCACGTCCACCATTGAATACGGCAGGCGCATATTTAGTATAAACTGAGCGGTGCTTTTACCGGTCAGTTCATTATATGCGCTGTCTATTGCTCTGTTGACGCTGGTGCTCTCGATATAGCGCCCGTTGATGATCACGATCCTGTAGGCAGGTTTATCCTTGATGAAGGCAGGAGAAACGATAAGACCGCTGATATACAGCGGGTCGTCAGTGAATTCCATCTCCATCATTCCGCGGAGGGCCTCCCTGCCGAAAACGCATACGGCCGCATTTTTCAGCGAACCGTCTCCGGGTGTGGTAAAAACGGTCCTGTTATCGTTTATGAGCGTCACAGAGATGTCCGGTCTGCTGAGAGCGATCTTTCCGACCGTATCAATTATCTGGGCCGCAGCGGTATTGTCCTCGCTCATGTGCTTTTTCCTGGCAGGCAGATTGTAAAACAGATCTGTCACGCGTATCATTGTGCCGCGGTTGGCGGAAACGGCTTTTTCACTTGCTATGCATGCATTCTCCACATCTACGGATGTGCCCAGTTCGCTGTCGGAAGTCTTTGTAACAAGAGTGATCCTGGATACCTGTGCGATACTCGCCAGAGCTTCGCCTCTGAATCCAAGGGAACTTATGGCCGAGATATCGTCCTTGATCTTACTGGTGGCATTGCGCAGGAATACCTTCGGGATATCGTCTGCAAATATCCCGCTTCCGTTGTCAGAGACTTCGATCAGCTTTTTGCCTGCCTGACCGATCTTTACCCTGACAGAAGTGCTTCCGGCATCGATGGAATTCTCCATCAGTTCCTTTACGACAGACGAGGCATCGGCGACAACTTCACCCGCTGCGATCTTATTTACCGTTTCTTTTGAAAGGATATTGATTATACCCATCAGTCACTCTTCAGATCCTTCTGTATTTTCGCGATATAATTGAACACTTCCATAGGACTCATCTCCTCAAGAGGAAGCGAAGCTATATCATCTTTGAGATTGCGTTCGATATAGTTGAGCAGATTGGATCCGGTCTCAACAACAGCAGTACCGGTCTTCTTCTTTTGTGACGAGATATTTTTTCCTTTGGGCTCTTCCGATGCCTCGAGCATCTCCAGTATTTCCTCGCTGCGTTTGATGACGGGATCCGGAAGTCCTGCAAGCCTGGCGACTTCTATGCCGTAGCTTTTATCTGCCGCACCGGGCTTGATCTTGTGAAGGAACACGACGCTGCCGGCTGTTTCTGCGATATCTATGTGAAGGTTTCTTACTCCTTCGATTTCGCCCATCTGCGTAAGCTCATGGTAATGCGTGGCGAACAGCGTCTTACATCCTATAAGCTCCCTGTCAAGAAGGAATTCCGCAACTGCGCGTGCGATGCTCAATCCGTCAAGCGTACTTGTCCCCCGCCCTACTTCGTCCAGTATTACAAGGCTGTCCGACGTCGCGTGACGCAGGATATTAGCAACCTCGCTCATCTCTACCATGAAGGTGCTCTGCCCTGCTGCAAGATTGTCGCTGGCGCCGACACGGGTAAATATCCTGTCCACTATGCACATATCTGCTGCCTCGCACGGAAGGAAGCATCCTATCTGGAACATGATGGAAAGAAGCGCGCACTGGCGTATATAAGTCGATTTACCGGCCATATTGGGTCCGGTAATGATGTTCAGACGGCTGTCGGCAAGATCAAGCTCTATATCGTTCGGAATGAAAGGGATATCCTCGTTTATCCTCTCTATTACAGGATGACGGCTGTCGCGTACTTTTATCACGCCGTCGTCGTTTATCGACGGGCGCACATAATGGTATTTCACGCTCACGTAGGCCAGGGAGCACAGGGCGTCCAATATGCCTATATTCTCCGCACTCCTTTGTATACGGACGACTTCGCCCAGGATCCTGTCATTTATCTCATTGAACAGCTGAACTTCGATCTTTTCGGACTCTTCCTGAGAAGTGAGGATCTTCTGTTCGATGCTTTTAAGCTCTTCGGTATAGAAGCGCTCCGCATTGACCAGAGTCTGCTTCCTGATGAAATAATCGGGCACGCTGGACAGGTTGCTTTTGGAGACCTCAAAATAATAGCCGAAGACTTTATTGTATTTTATCTTCAGATTCTTTATTCCCGTGGCATCCTTTTCCTTCTGTTCCAGTTCCGCGAGAACGGCCCTTGAGTTGAGCCTGTATTCTCTGGCTTCGTCAGCCTGTTTGCTGTAACCGGGCTTTATGGTGTTCGAATCCCTGATATCCGCGGTGCATTCCTCGTTGATGGCCGAATCGATCAGTTCATAAATATCGGCAAGCTCGTCGGTACCGTCTCTCAGGCCGGCAAGCAGTCCGCAGGAGAACCCTCTCATCAGATCCCTGATCTTGGGTATAAGTGAAGCTGTCTCCTTAAGCGACAGCAGATCGCGTCCGTTGGCAGTGTGCATGGCGATCTTGGAACAGAGCCTCTGTATGTCCCCCGTACGTTTCAGATAATACTGGATATCTTCCAGCCGCATAATGTCTGCCGTAAGCTCGTCTAAAGCGTCCAGACGGCCCAGGATCGATTTTTTGTCGATGAGCGGCTCATTGACCCAGCCCGCAAGAGTCCTGCCTCCCACGTTCGTAGCGGTCTTGTCCAGCACCCAGAGAAGAGAGCCCTTCTTCTGTGCTCCTCTGAGCGTTCTGGTAAGCTCGAGATTACGCTTTGTCGCATAATCAAGGTTCATTACTCCCCTGTCGTTGACTGTCCTTATCGCGTTTATATGCTTCAGCGCATTCTTCTGCGTCTGTCTGAGATACAGAAAAAGTGCACCGCAGGAGCGTATCATTTCATCGCATTCCTCTATCCCAGCCGCGTCCATGGAATATACGGACAGCTGCTCCAGTATTTCAGCTGAGCATCTGTCGTAGGCAAATTCGGAGGATGAGAGAAGTGTGAGAGGTCTTCCGGTTATCAGCTCCGCTTTATTCTTTAAATCCTGCGACTGGTACAGTACGCCGTTGACTATGATCTCAGCCGGGCTGACCGCGGAGAGCAGGTTGAAGAAACGGTCCTCAGAATCAGCTCCTTCAATCCTCTGGCATATGACTTCTCCCGTTGTGATGTCACAGTATGCCACGCCAAAGGAAAGCTTATTGTAGTATATGCACATCAGGAAGTTATTCTCGTCTTCCTTTATGAATGATGAATCCGTGACCGTTCCGGAGGTTACGATGCGCGTGATCTCTCTGTCCACAAGGCCTTTTGACGCTTTGGGATCGCTCATCTGGTCGCATATGGCGACTTTATATCCTTTATCCACCAGGCGGGAAACATAGGAATCCACTGCGTGATAGGGCACACCGCACATCGGAGCCCTCTCATCAAGTCCGCAGTCCTTGCCTGTAAGTACCAGATCCAGTATTTTCGATGCCTTAACTGCATCGTCAAAAAACAATTCGTAAAAGTCCCCGACGCGGAACATCAGAAAGGCATCGGGAACGCTTTCATGTATCTTCAAATACTGCTGGATCATCGGGGACAGCTTCCCCGTATTGACTTCAGTCATGAAGCATCTCTCCTAAAAGATAATATGGCTTGGCTTCAGTGATCCTGACGTTGACCGTATCACCTATACTGCAGTCTCCTGAAAAATTGACGAGCTTATTGGACTTCGTACGTCCGCTCATCATCATGTCATTGCTGCGTGAGCGTCCGTCCGCAATGACTTCCTGGATCGTATCGGCATAGATCTGTGATTTTGAGACAATGATTTCCTGAAGAGTATCCACCAACGCCTGGAAACGCGGTTTGATCACCTCATCAGGCAGCTCTTCCATCAAAGCGGCCTTTGTGCCGGTCCTGGGCGAAAATATGAAAGTAAAAGCCGAATCGTAAGCACATTTGCGTACGAGGTCGAGAGTATCGGCAAAATCCTCATCCGTCTCCGTCGGGAATCCTACGATGATATCGGTCGAGATCGCTACCCCGGGGATCCTGTCCCTGATCTTGTTAACGAGCGATATATAATGCTCTCTCGTATAATGACGGTTCATAAGCCGGAGTATGCGGTCGGATCCGGACTGAACAGGAAGATGTATCGAATTGCAGATATTGTCTCTTTCTGCGATGACATCGATGAGCTCATCGGAAAGATCCTTCGGGTGTGAGGTCATGAAGCGGACCCGTTCGATGCCGGCGATATCGCTTACCTTGCCCAGCAGCTCGGCAAAGGATATTTTGTCATCGAGTCCCTTGTCGTAGGAGTTGACGTTCTGCCCGAGCAGCATTATCTCCTTGCAGCCGTCTTCAGCAAGACATCTGACTTCTTTCAGAATATCTTCCGGTCTGCGGCTCTTTTCCCTTCCTCTGGTGTAGGGAACTATGCAGTAGCTGCAGAAATTATCGCATCCGAACGCAATGCTGACGTAAGCCTTATGCTTAAAGGCTCTTTTGACGGGAACGTTTTCGGGGATATCGGGCGTGTCTTCAAGTACGCTTTCCAGCTTTTTGCGGGATGCTTTATAACGATTCAGGAGCTCCGGGAATTCCGTTATATTATGAGTCCCGAAGATGATATCCACGAAGCGGTATTTCTCCTTTATCTCTCTGCGGAAAACCTCCTGTTGCATCATGCACCCGCAGACACATATGACAGCTTCGGGCTTTGTCTGCTTGAGCTGTTTGAGCTGACCCAATGCACCGAAGAATTTATCGTCAGCATTTCCTCTCACTGAACAGGTATTTATGACGATGACATCGCACTGATCAGTATCTTCGGATTCCAGGTAACCCATTTCGGCAAGCATGCCGGATATCTTTTCGGAATCATTTTCATTCATCTGGCAGCCAAAGGTGATTATCTTGTATTTTTCAGCCATAATCGTATCTCCCGTATTATAAAATTATAACACAGAGACTGTTTGTATTCACAATCATATCAATTGACAAAACCTTCTGATTATTGTAAATTATAGGATGTTCGGGGTGTTGCGCAGTTGGTAGCGCGCCTGCTTTGGGAGCAGGAGGCCGCAGGTTCGAATCCTGTCACTCCGACCATTCAGGAATAACGGCGAGCGGATCGTCACGGCATAGAAAAGTTAAATTCTCATTTAACTTTTTTTATTGCTTAAAAGAGGATCACCGCATGTCTCAAATGAAGAATAATGAATCGGTTCCTTTAATTTGCCAAAGGATGTGATGGTATGAAGCGGTTTTTAGATCGGATCAGGAAAAAAGATAGTGATATTTCACTTAAAAGAAAAATGATAAATACCGTACTGATAACTGTACTTGGAATGACATTGGGATTTCTCTCAAAGTGGTTGGACAGCAGAACATTTGACAACGCGATTCTGGATCTTCTGGATCCGGGAAATTTCTTTTCCGATATGGCGGTATGGTTGTTTATCGCGCTCTCTATAGCTATCTACAGCTCCTCTCCCGAAAGAGCCGGTATTAATGTGTTTCTGTTCTTTTTAAGCATGACCGTCGCTTATCATCTGTATACAGTTCTGTTTTCGGGATTTGATCCGGGAAAATATATGCTGATATGGTATGGACTTACCGCTATCTCTCCGGCGTTTGCTTATATCTCCTGGTACGCGAAAAGCAGCAGTGGGTTTTCCATTGTTATCGTCAGTATAATAATCCTTGTTATGCTGGTATCATGCTTCGGCATAGGAATGTGGTACTTTGATACGAAAGGAATACTGTATACGATCACTTTCATAGCTTCACTTCTTGTGTTGTACAAAGACATTAAGATACTATCCATTAGTTTTATGATCGGCCTGATCCTGTCATTTATGTTTAGAATAGCGCAATCATAGTAATACCGTTATTCCCGACTTCGCTGAGAATCTTTAATATCTCCTGACAATTGCAGCATGAACCTGTCGAGGCTTCTTTTGTTGTGTACTGAAACATATAAACTGGTTTATGGGTGTCCCTGAAAATATATATTATCAGGGACAGGGAAAAAGCAGTCAGCAATTGAAATTCTCATCTGTTTTAAGCCCAATATAGATAAATCATAACTGCCGAGTACATTTCAGTAAGGAGACCTCAAAACAGCAATCCCGTATAAAATCAGCACTTTTTTGATGAAATACAAAACTCTTGACTTTTGGTTTCAGAGAATTCCAGTAATAGAGTCAAATTCGGATGGTCCTTAATGTGGAATTAGTTTTTACAGAAGTAATTAAGAGATGATATAATGAATCATCCGACAAAGGAGGCATATTTTATGAAGAAACTATTGATACTGATACTTTGCATAAGTTTGGCAGTAGTACTATTTTCCTGCAGTAAGCCGGAAAACAATGATCCGCCTGTAAATAATACTGAGGGTGATAATACCGGGAATGACAATACAGAGGGTCCCGTAGTCTTTATGACTTATGACAGAAAAGGAAATCCCTATGATCAGAGCATTTTTGCCGAAAGCAAGCTGACTCTCATCAATTTCTGGGAACCATGGTGTCCTCCGTGCGTCGGAGAAATGCCTGACCTGGAAAAGATATATGAGCAATATAAAGATAAAGGCCTGAATATCATCGGTGTCTATTCCTCGTTTGATATGGAAGGTGATGTGGATGACGTGCTTGATGAGGCGGGAACAACCTATCTGATCCTCACATACAGAGAAGCCTTCGACAGATTCCAGACAGGATACGTACCCACTTCGGTTTTCATCAATGACAAAGGAGAGGTCGTCGGTGAAACGATCATCGGGTCTAAGAGTTATGATGAATGGGTCAACATAATCGAAGGCCTGCTTAATCACTGAAATTGGACATGCAGTGTTACTGCATTCCCGTGCAGCTTGTACAATAAACAGATACAGTGAGGTTGATTTATGTCTTTGGTTTTTAAACTTGGTGATATCGCTAAACAGAAAACACATGCTATCGTTAATGCGGCGAATGAGTCGCTGAAGATGGGAAGCGGTGTCTGCGGGGCTATATTCAGAGAAGCGGGAATCAGTGAACTGACTGAAGCCTGCAAAAGACTTGCACCTGTAAAAACAGGAGATGCAGTGATAACCGCAGGATTCAACACATATGCGAAATATATCATCCACGCTGTCGGTCCGGTTTACGATGCAGACAAAGAAGACTTATGTGAAAAGCAGCTCTACAATGCATATATCAGCTCCTTAAGGCTCGCTGAGAATACCGGCTGTGAGAGTATATCCTTTCCGTTGCTCTCCTCCGGAATATTCGGCTATCCGAAACAGAAAGCGCTTGACACCGCTGTGAGAGCTATCAGTGATTTTCTCAATGATGCTTCTGATGACATTGATGTCGTCCTGGTGTTCCGCAGCCTTGATTCTTTTCCGATCGACAGCCATCTCGAGATGGAACTGGACAGCTATCTGGACGGTATCGAACCTGCCGGCAGCTTATCAGGCTCGTCCCAGTCATCTATGTCCAGTGACAACGCTCACTCACGATCATCGTATAAAACCAGTATCCCCTACTCTGCCCGGAAGCAGGAAATGGATGTCTGTGCTTGCTTTGACGAAGTTGTAGATGAGGAAATGGCCGTCCGCAAAGAGATCTTCGATGACCTGGACGAACCGTTCAACGACTCGCTGTTAAGGATCATCGATGCTAAGGGCCTTAAGGATTCCGACGTTTATAAGAAAGCGAATATCGACAGACGGCTGTTCTCAAAAATAAGGACACTGGATGGATACAACCCGAGCAAACGCACTGTACTGGCCTTGATAATTGCGCTGGAGCTTAATCTGGATGAAGCAAAAGCCCTTCTCGAAAAAGCCGGGTACGCCCTTTCACACTCCAGGAAATTCGATGTCATCGTAAAATACTTCATCGAAAACAGACTATACGATATATTCCAGATCAACGAGGTCCTTTTCAAATATGACCAGCCTCTTCTCGGCAGTTGAATAATGTCGCTTTTAATGCGACCACGTATACCGGCAAATGACTTATCATATCCCTGCAATCAAAAACAAAAGGAGATAACAAATGAAAAAAGGACTTACTGAACTTGTATTTATACTGGACAAGAGCGGATCGATGGGTGGACTGGAGAACGATACGATCGGCGGCTACAATTCTATGCTTTCCAAACAGAAGGAGATAGACGGAGAGTGCTTAATCACCACTGTGCTTTTTGACAACAATTATTCCCTTCTGCATGACCGTATCGATATCAGAGCCGTCAGTCCTATAACGACCAAGGAATACTTCGTTGGAGGAACTACTGCTTTATATGACGCCGTAGGGGCAACGATCAATAAGATCTCTTCAGCACAGGAGCATACTGCTGAGGAATACCGTGCCGAAAAGGTGATGTTCGTCATTATCACTGACGGTGAAGAAAATTCAAGCCGTGAGTACTCTGCCAGGCAGATAAAAGACAAGATCGGCCTAATGAAGGAAAAGGGTTGGGAATTCATCTTCCTCGGAGCCAACATTGATGCTGAAGAGACTGCCGGAAGATTCGGAATCGCTCCCGAGAGAGCTGTCAATTACCATGCAGACAGTTTAGGCGTTCAGAAAAACTTCCATGCTCTTAACAGGGCAGTATCATCCTTCCGTGAGGATTCTGTAATGGCGGAAGAATGGAGAGACGAGATCGACGAAGATTTCGCCTCAAGGAAGTAAAAGAGAAGCTTTACGGAGAACACTCTTTGTAGTATGCTTCGGGCACAACTCTCTTATACCTACCTCAAAGCTTCCTGATAAAATAATATGTTGCACAAAAGAAGGACCAGTCAAAACGACTGGTCTCTTTTACTATGAATTTTACGAATTCTTTCTGTATATCGAATCAGATGTAACCGTGTGTTTTCAATCGAAATATTCGCCACCTGATTAAGTTTATCCTCTATTTTTCTGTTAAGTTCGTTGTGCTCAACTGTATAATAGACGGAAAGAAGACTTGATGTGGATTAAAGAGAGAAGCGATGAGACTGAAAAACGTTCTGATTGTAGTTAAAGATATCGAAAGATCCAAACAGTTCTATCATGATCTGTTTGGTCTTAAAACGATCCTTGACAATGATGGAAATATGATTCTGACAGAAGGATTGGTTCTACAGGAAGAAAAATGCTGGAAAGAGTTCCTTGGCAAAGAGATCGTTTCGGAGAATAATTCCTGTGAGCTATATTTTGAGGAACGTGATATAGAAGGTTTTGTGGAAAAGCTTGAAAGCTTTTATCCGGAAGTAAAATACGTCAACAGACTCATGACGCACAGCTGGGGGCAAAAAGTCATACGATTTTACGATCCTGACGGAAATCTGATTGAAGTTGGGGCACCGGTATAACATGGCAAATATCATAAGCGGAATCAGAATCGTGATCAGTGGCTTTTGCTGTTTTGTCCGGTATTATCTCCGGTTTTTTTCATGCTCTATATAATTGCGGGAATATCCGATATGATTGATGGCGCAGTGGCAAGGAGAACCAATACAGTCAGCGAGTTTGGCTCAACGCTTGATACGGCTGCAGATATCGTTTTTACAGCGGTATGCCTGATCAAACTGTTGCCAGTAATGAATATCCCGGTATGGCTCTATATATGGATTGCTATCATTGCTGTGATCAAGATGGCGAATATCGCAGCAGGGTTTATTCGACAGAAACGATTCATATCTGTGCATTCCACAATGAACAGGGTGACCGGAGGGCTGCTGTTCGTTTACTCTCTGACGTTGCCATTCATAGATCTTAGATTCAGCACTGAAGTTGTCTGTATGGTTGCGAGCGTAGCGGCAATTCAGGAAGGATATATGATTAAACGCAAAAATGAATCGACTAAATCGGGTTTGTCGAAACAGCTGCCATGAAGCAGATCGCAAAATAGTAACTTAAACTTTTGATCATTCATCAGTTAGCCGACTTTGAGGTGAAAAACCAAAGGCCAAAGAATCAGCCAAAGACAATCAAATATACCAAAAGAGCTTCCGAAATCGGGCTGTATAACGCCAGCGGATCTCTGAAGCTCTTATTCTATGTCATTTCAATCAATTGTGTACTGGACTGTTTGTATCAATGACAGCATCACAGCGACCGCTGTTTCCGACGACGATGATCTCATCGACAGTGACTCCGAATACGGATGCAAGAATCACAAGATTGTCGACTGTAGGCATGCTGTCCCCATTCTGCCATTTGTAAATCGACTGAGGATTGGTGAATCCGAAGATGTCCTGAAGGTCTCTTACAGATATACCTGCGGAAACCCTGAGATTCTTAATGTTCTGTCCTGTCGCTATAAGGTCGATCACCGGAACCGCCCAGGTGTCGACCGCATTAACGTTCATTGCTGTTTTCATCCCTTCCGGCTGAATTCCGGCCGGAAAGAATATTTCCGGCCTAGTTAGCCTTAAAATTATAGATCGGTTTTAAAACTTCTACTATGTCTACTGAGTCTCCTATGACGCTGATGATATCTTCGATAGGTTTATATGCCATCGGGGCTTCATCCAAAGTGTGAGCATTTACCGACGTGGTATAGATACCTTCCATTGCCTTTCTGTAATCATCCATACCGATCACATCTCTGGCTTTGGTTCTTGACATGATCCTGCCTGCTCCACGCGGAGCAGAATAGTTCCAGTCAGGATTGCCTTTGCCGTATGCGAGTACGGAACCGTCTCTCATGTTGATAGGGATCAGCACCAGCTCGCCCTTATGAGCTGCGATGGCTCCCTTTCTAAGGATCATCTCGCTTGTGTCTATATAGTTATGGATAGTATGGAATGTATCCAGTGCCTCAAGCTTCAGATGGCCAAGAATGATCTCAGCCATTTTTTCCCTGTTCATTCTTGCGAAATTCTGGCAGATCTCAATATCATGGAGGTAATCCTCGAGATATTTGCCGTACAGATAGCAGAGGTCATCCGGAAGATCTGCATCTTTCTTCTCCCATTTGAGAGCCTTAAGAGCAGCTTCGATCTCATTCCTCCTTCCGGCAGCTTTGTACTCCTCGATAATCTGATCACGTTTGGCAAAATACTCCTCTTTACCGTGATTTAAATCGATTGCCAGCTTCTGATAGTATTCTGCGACCTGATTGCCGAGATTTCTTGAGCCTGAATGGATAACGAGGTACTTTGTACCGTCTTCACTGATATCGATCTCAATAAAGTGGTTGCCTCCGCCAAGTGTGCCAAGCGATCTGTTCAGTCTCCTGGTCCTCTTAAGTTCTCTGTAGCATCTAAGCTCTGTCAGATCGAAAGGCCACTTCACACTATCCCATGTGTTAAACCCGGACGGTATTATATGGCAGGCTTCGTCCATCTTACTGAAATCGATTTCCGTTCTGCCAAGCTTGACTGTGTACATTCCGCAGCCTATATCTACACCTACTAAGTTAGGAACTGCTTTATCAGCGATCGTCATGGTTGTTCCGATAGTACATCCTTTGCCAGAATGAACATCCGGCATGATCCTTATCTGGCTTCCTCTTGTCATTTCAGTATCGCACATGCGGCGGATCTGCTCGATTGCCTCATCCTCTATCACATTTGCATAGCATACTGCTGTATTTATCTTGCCTTTGATCTCTAACATTTATTCCTCCGTATAAAAAAACGCTTGTCCCTTTCATTGTGAGACAAGCGTTTATGGTATTCTATTATTCTGCGTGTCATATTATATATTTATATGCCGAAGAATCATGATTCTTGTCTCTTTTTCACATAAAAAACAACATTCCAAGCGTGTATCATGGAATTTTGCTGCTATACTGGTAAATTTTGGGATGCGGTGTAAGCAAAGCATCTTTGATACCTCTTTCAATTGAACACTCCCGCCACTTATAGAAGTGTAGGATTCCTGCTTCAACGCTGCAGCTTACATACGGCGACGTATCGCCGTACACAGTGGCCGCCGGCTCCACAGGCGTTGTGGATTCGGACAGTTCCTGCCCTATCGTAATGGTATGACGTGTTCCTCCTGGTATCTGTCGTTCCTGTACTCCAGGGCTTTGTTATAGACATAGCGGCAGGAACCGACTGTTTTCACGGCGAGTTCGAACTGATCATCTGTCAGATATGCCCTGTTGCCCATGACGGTCCTCCTCTCTGTGCTGTTATTGTAGCACAGGAAGGAATATTCTGCAAACATATGTTCGATTTTCTGCCTTATACTTGTCAAAAAGAACAGACATAGACGAACTCACGCAATGACTATCAGGCGCCAAGACTCATTGCTTGTTTACGGCAGATCCCTGGTGCGATTCATCTCACTGCTTACAGAAGTGGGAGTATTCTCGCTGAAGCTTGATAAATCGATTAGGGTTGTAGTATAAGGATTATAACACCAATGAATGTCGGATAAATGATAAGCCCCATTTAAAGAGCTGAATCAGAGCACCCTTTACACTTTTTCATACCAGTCAAATCCGGCAGATATGACTGATACTGACTGATACTCTACGTTTAGATGCACTTCACTTTACATGACCGGTTTCAGAATAACTGCTGTTTTCTTTCTGAATAACACCTGCCGTTCAGATGATT
>JAIKVR010000094.1 GCA_024685545.1 Eubacteriales bacterium
ACTCTTCCGGCTCCGAATTTATCAATCAGTCCTTTTGTCGCGCCTGCGCCGCCGCCGTAGACCCCAACGTCTTCACCGATCACTGCGACTCTGTCATCCCTTTCCATTTCATGGGAAAGCGCCTCATTGATTGCGGAAAGATATGTTTTTTTCATCTCATCATCCGCCGTATAATTCCATTATATCTGTGATATCAGCATGTTCATCCTTATGGGACTCGGCTACCCTGAAAGCGTCTTCGACCATGTCCTCCGCGCTTTTCTTCATTTCCATGAAAGCTTCCTCTGTCAGCGCGCCATCATCCATGAGAACCTTTTTATAGAGCTTTATGGGATCTTTTTCCATCCAGGCTGCTTCCTCTTCCTCGGTGCGGTATACGAGTTTATCGGAACGGGAGTGCCCGCTCATCCGATATGTCACTGCCTCCAGGAAGTACGGTCTGTTCTCCCTGAGGATGTACTCCTTCGCTTCAATGACAGCCTTAGTGACTGCTGTTATATCATTCCCGTCCACAGAAAATGAGGCTATGCCGAAGCCGGCAGCGCGTTTGACAAGTGTGGTGTTGGCAATGAATTCCGAAGACGGAGATGATACGGCATACTGATTGTTTTCGCAGAAAAAGAGCAGTCTAAGCCCCATCATGGAGGCCAGGTTCATGGTCTCAAACGTCATTCCCTGATTGGAGGCTCCGTCACCGAAGCAGGCCACCGAAATACCGGGCTTGCCGCAGTATTTCAGGTTTATTGCTGCCCCCGCGGCAATGGGAAGCCCTCCTCCTACGATACCGGTCGAACAGATGTAGTGATTTTCCATATCTGAAAAATGCATCGAACCTCCGAGTCCTCTGCACATGCCGTATTTTGTTCCATACATCTCCTCCGCCATTCCAGTAATATCGCCTGTCCTGGCGAGATAAAAGCCGTGGCCTCTGTGAGTCGCGATTATCCAGTCATCCTCATCGAGAGCGGCGATAAGCCCTGTATGGCACGCTTCCTGACCGATGGCCAGATGGTTTGTGCCGTGCAGGGCTTTAAGTTCGTTCAAATATGCTATCTTTTCTTCAAAGGCGCGGGATAGAAGCATAGTCTGCATGAGGCTCGTCTCTCTGTCCTTTGCTGAGAATAAGGGTTCCACAAAAACTCCCGTTTGAGATTTATTACTTCTATTATAATATCATAGGTCATTTGATTAACTTAAAATAAGGTTAAAATTCGGTGAAGATATAGTCTTTACAATCAAAGCGGGATATCCTTATATCGTTTTCGTTTTGTCTTTAAAAGGGAGGGGTAAAGCGATGCTGAACATTAATACAAAACTCAGGGCACTGGAGGAACAGGGCAGAAAAGTCCGTGTGGGCCTTGTCGGAGCAGGACAGATGGGCACCGGACTGATCAGCCAGATCGCAGGAATGAAGGGCATTTCGGTGGTCATTACCGCCGACCATCACCCGGAAAAGGCCATTAGGGCCTACCAGTCTGCCGGAATACCTACCGAGATGATAAAGACGGTCGACACAGTGGGTGAGGCAGAAACAGCTGTTAATTCAGGAAAATTTGCGGTCACTTCCGATCACGAAGTCCTCTGCGGATGCAGCCAGGTCGATGTTGTCATCGATGCCACAGGCAATACTGATTCCGGCGCAATGATCGCTCCCTTAGCTATAGAAAACGGAAAGCATATCGTAATGCTGAATGTGGAAGCTGATGCGACCATGGGAGCGATATTGAAACAGAAAGCAGATGCTGCCGGCGTCATCTATTCGGCTTCGTCAGGAGATGAACCGGGTGCGATAAAAGAGCTGTATGACTTCGCCGATGCATTAGGCTATGAGATACTCGTTATCGGAAAAGGGAAAAACAACTCTCCGGACTTTGAATGCAATCCGGATACCGTGCGCGAGGAAGCTCTCCGCCGCGGCATCGCACCAAATATGCTCACCTCATTTAAAGACTGCACCAACACCATGATCGAGATGTCCAGCATCTCCAACGCCACCGGTTTTGTCCCGGATGTCATGGGCATGCACGGCGTTACCGTGACTTATCAGAACGCCTGTGATGTGCTGAGACTGAAGACCGAAGGCGGGGAATTGAATAATTACGGTGTCGTCGATTATGCTTACGGACTGGATCCCGGTGTTTTCCTTATTTTCACCACGGATAAGCGGATCCTTCACGATGAACTTCAGTATCTGAAGATGGGATCAGGACCGAATTACATGCTCTGGCGTCCCTATCATTTCTGCAGCATGGAGACTCCGCTTACCTGTGCCCGTGCCGTTATCTATAATGAACCGTGCCTTATTCCTCTTCCGGGCGCCCCTGTTTCCGATGCGGTAGCTGTTGCCAAGAAAGATATCGCTGCAGGTGAATATATCGACGGAATCGGCGGATATTATACTTACGCCACGATGGAAAAGCACGGGGAAGCCATGAGGAACGACCATGTGCCCATCGGTATCATCAACAAAAAGACCAGAGCTGCCGTCCCTATTGAAAAAGGAAGGATACTGACGAGGGATCTGCTGGTTTTCGATGAGACTTCTCCCGCTTACCGCATGAGGATGGAACAGGAAAAAAAGATCGGCTGAGATAAAACCTATTGAATTATCCGCTCAGCCAGTATATAATTTAGACGTATCGGAGGTATTCTATGTCAGACAACAATGATAACAAGACGTTGGTAGTGACAACAGCCATAGTGACCATGTCCGTTGTCGTCATCTCTGCGGCCTGTTACCTTCTGATTAAACATCAAAAAGCGAAGAAAGCTCTCGGCGGGGAACTGATAAAGGTCAATTACAAGTACGAGAAGGAATTCGCATAAACTTCATGTGCTGATGTGGCTCAGCTGGTAGAGCAATTGATTCGTAATCAATAGGTCGGAGGTCCGAATCCTCTCATCAGCACCATCAAAGAAGCCCAAGGCTCCCGATATACCGGTCGGGAGTCTTTTTTTACCGGACATCAGTGAACCGATAGACACTCATGAACAGGAGGGACGACATGAAAACTCTCAATGTGCTCTTTTTGGGCAACAGCCACACTTTCTTCAACGATCTCGCGCAGGTGTTCAAGGATATCGCGGAGTCCCGGCAGGATACGAAGGTCAACGTCGACATGAACGCATATCCCGGGGTCACATTCGGATGGCATCTGGGTCAGGCCGCACAGCTCAGGTATGACCTCATGTATAAAGGCTTTGATTATGTCGTGCTGCAGCAGGCCGCGCACGAACCCTGGCCTCCCAAGGAGGAGACCATCGCAGACGGCAAAAAGCTGATCGAACTGGTGCGTTTAGCCGGAGCTAAGCCAATAGTCTGTCAGCCCTGGGCAGAGAAGAGATACCCGGAGCATCAGGAACTGATGTACGATATCTATGCGGATCTCGCAAAGGAAGCCAACGTGCCGCTCACGGCGGACGGCTTCGTCTTTGAAGATGCTTTTAAAAATCACAAGGACATCGACCTTTATTTTCTTGATGGCGAGCATTGTAGCCCATACGGAACATATGTACGGGCTCTTTCTGCCTATGCGTTGATCTTCGGGGAGAGTCCGGTGGGCGTTCCCGCCGTATCACGCGTCTCCTATACGATGAGCGAGGATGCTGTCCATGCTGCCGCCCTGTTGGAAAAGGCAGATAAAAAGCGCGATAGCGAGGAGGCAAAAGAGCTTATGGGCAGGATTTGGCGAGGCTTTTCGTATAACCGTGATAAGGACAGCGTTAAGGTGCATCTGGACGAGAAAAAGGCAAAAATCCTGCAGGAACTGGTATGGAGATACACAGAGAAGGATATCGATTTGTAATACTAATAGCAAGCTAAGGGGTCTTCCGGTAGGAGGACTCCTTAGTTTATTAATTTATTGTATGTCTTCGTCAAACGAAAAGAGAAGCAATAAACGGTTTTCCACTGAAGTTCTCAGGTCTCTTCCCGTATGCTGTCAGCCTTGTTTTTATATGATTCCGCTTCATCAGGATGCCCCGTTTGTTCGTATAGTTTTGCAAGGTTGCGGCAGCTCATGGCCAGAGACGCGGCATTGTTCTCTGAATCGCTGACCGCAAGCCTTTCGAAAACCGCTATCGCTTTTTTAAAGAGATCTTCAGACTCCGCGTATTTTCCGGTCCGCTGACAGCAAAGGGCGAGATTGTTATTGGCTTTGCCCAGATTCCTGTCGTATTTGTCAGGTTCATCCTTCAGCAGCATATTTGCTTCCTTATGGAGCATCCAGTATATGCCCAGTGATTTTCTGTAGTATTCTTCGGATTCTTCATATTTGTTTATCTCGGACAGAAATTCTGCGAAAGCATCATAGTCTTTCCCGAGACGGTCATCTTCTGTAATGCTGTTGGTTCCGGAAAATGATTCCATAACAGCTAGCAGGTCAGCAAAGCTTTTTTCGGCTTCTACATATTTCTTGTTCCGTCTGTATAATGCTGCCAGGTTTCTGTAGATTGCAGCAATGCTGGCACCAAATACCCGCGGATTCTCCTGTGCTGGTTTCTTTAACAGCGCGACGGCTCTGTTGTACATATCCTCGGAGTCATCATACTGCTCAATCGTATCGTATACCTTGGCGAGATTGTTAAAAACCGTTGCCGTTTGAGATTCATAAGCCGTTGGACTGTTCGCCGCAAGATGTTCAAATCCGGTAAGAGCCTTTTTATAATGTTCGACTGCGTCAGGATACCTCTTTACACTGAAGTAATAATTCCCTATATCATTATGGATACGCGCAAGGTTACTGTCGTAAGTCGAGGGATGCTCCTTTGCGAGTCTTTCGTACCTAAAAAGAGCCCTGGCCAGATTTGCTTCAGCTTCCGGATATCTGCCGAGTTTCTTGTATATGTTGCCTAGCAGAGCATAGCTTGACGCCAAAGCGCTCTCATATGCGGCAGGGTTTGCCTTTGCCAATTCTGTACGCAGTGAAACGGCCTTTTTAGATATCTCCTCCGCTTTCAGACAATCCTGCCGGTTCATATTGAGCACCGCAAGATTGTGATAGGCTAAAGCCAGGTTCCCGGAGTATTCGGCCGGATCGTCCTCGACCAGCTTCTCCCAGATTTTGATCGCGGATCCATACAGCGATTCCGAGGCTTCAAATTTATGCTGCCTTGTGTACAAAAGCGCCAAGTTTACCTGGGCTTTTGCAAGGTCGGCTTCATAGGTCGGATTCTCCAATGATGTTTCTCTGAACAGTCCGAAAGCCTTGATCAGATAATCTGTCGCATGAGCGTAATCATTCAGCGAGGAGTACACATTGCTCAGATTTCCGTAGCACCTGGCGAGTTCTGTCTTGTTCCTTCCCGGATCGTCACGGATGAGTTCCTCCCAAATCGCGATGGATTTCTCCAGCATCTTGATGGAATCTCCGAAACGGTCAGTGTTACGGTAGCCTTGCGCCAGATTGCGGTAGCATCTTGCTGCCGCGGATTTGTCTACTCCGAGGAACTCATGATATCTGATCAGCCATTCACCGTTTTCGACCAGAGCGGTATAATCCTTCTGATCTTTTAAAAAGTCAAGATATTCCCATAGAAAACCCGGATCCAGTTTCTGTTCTTTTGCGATGCGCACGCATCTCTCATAGCAATCGTATACTTCGGAAACAGCCTCCTGATTAAGACCTTTGGCCATGAGTGTCCTGATGCGAAGCAGGTCCTCATTGATATAGCCCATGACTGCGTCTTCCGCTTTTTCTTTAACGCTGACGGCGCGTGCAAGCTCTTCTTCTCTGGATCTGTCGCGGAGTATTGCCAGCGCTGCGTCATAATTTCCCTCGTCCAGATAGCGGCTTGCCTGTTTTTCTCTCCATGTGATAGGTTTTCCGGAGCTGTTTCGCTCGGCAACGGCTGAGAACATTTCCAGTATATTGTTTTCCAGATCATGGATTTCTTTGGACAGCTCTTCTATCCTGTCCGACGTATCGGAAAGCGTTTGGCGAAGGGCTGTGTCATCCTCATCCTTTTCAAGCTTATCCTGAAGATCTTCACGCATCTCAATTAGGGCGGATAACTCAGTTTTTATGGCATGCAGATGTCCGTTCCTGCTGAACGCAGGTATGTTGCCGAGTTCCAGGAATTCCTTGCCGTTGAGATAAGCGCTTCCGTTGGAAACGGAAACGGATTCCGAAAGGATACGGAACCTTGTAATTTCGATGAGCATGTTGAGCTTGAGGCTGTCTATATTAGGAAAGACGGTATAGAAATGTCCAAGTTCCTTGTCCAGTCTGTTCATGAAGGCCTTTACGCCTTCCGACGGACTTTCGCCGCTGGGAAGCGTCTCGAAGAATGTGTAAATCCTCGGGTTTCCGGATCTCATGAAAGCTTCCTTGGCCGTGTCGAAAGATCTTATGATCTCATCGTCGCCCTCCTTCCTGAATACTATGTAGAAGAAATCCTGGCTTCCCGCACTCTCTGCCTTGGAGGATAGATCCTTGAATGTTGTAAGATCAAAGTATATCCCTTTGGGGTAGTACTCGTCATTGAGACACCTGACGAAGTCGCTGAGCTCAACCTGCTCGGATTTAAGCTCGTGTTCCGGCATTGCAAGCAGTATGCTGATGTGATCGGTGCTGTCCGACAGATACTGCCCGTTTTCCGTCTGCACTTCAGCGGCAGCATTCCTCAATACTTTGTCCAGATCGGCTATTATGCTGTCAGCATCGGGGAAATCCATGACCGGATAGCCATCCTCCCTGATCCTGTCTATAAGAGCTGCGGCGCTGCCGCTCGGAGCTTCATTTCCGTTCCTGAAGAAGCAGCGGATCTTCGGAGATGACTTGTTTATGAACGCGGCATTAGCGATCTCATATTCTTCTACGGTGTATCCTCCGGCTTTTTTGCCGATCAGGATATAGAAGAAGTCGCATTCTTTTATCCTTTCGTTGTACTCCGACTGTTTTCTGGATACATGAAGGGCGTTGCTCATCTCTTCACAGACAACAAGATTGATATACATCCCCTTTGGAAAAAGCTCGTCGTTAAGTCTTCTGATGTAGTCGCCTATACATAGGCGGTCATTCTTGAACTCGACTATTGATGATGCGAGGAATACTGAAAAAGTCTTCATGAGACAGAGTCCTTATGCTGTATAGTTGATTCAGACAATACGATTATATCAAACCGGAAGTATAAAGACGATCAGTATAGTAAAGGTCGTTAAAGATGATTATAAGAGAGAGAACCTGTAAGAATCTTCTGAATATGTCGTGTATATGTGTGAAAGGAGGCACCTGAATTTGGATGATGATGCAATAGTCCGGCTGTACTGGGACAGGAATGCGCAGGCGATCAGCGAATCAGCGGGCAAATATGGGGCATACTGTGAATCTATTGCCCGCAACATTCTGATCAACCGGGCTGATGCCGAAGAATGCGTCAATGATACCTGGCTCCATGCATGGAATGCAATACCGCCGCACAGGCCCTCCGTTCTGAGAACCTTTCTGGGAAAAATCACAAGAAATCTGGCTTTTGATCTGTATAAGAAACTGCACAGAGACAAGCGCGGAGGCCATAATATCGATCTGGTCCTGGATGAACTGGCTGAAATCGTCTCGGGAAAGGATGATCCTGCAAAGTCGGTACAGGACAGAGAACTGACTGACGAGATCAACGTTTTTTTGTCGGGGCTGTCTGAGGCGAACAGATATTTGTTCATCCTCCGTTACTGGTATGCGGACGGGATCAGTGAGATCGCACAGCGGTTCAATATGAGCGAGAATAACGTATCGGTGACGCTCGGCAGGATGCGGAAAAAGCTTAAGAAATATCTTACAGAAAAAGGATACGACATATGAAGAAAGAAGATTTATTTGAGTCCTTTAAGGATATCAATGAAGAAGATGTAAAAAGAGCGAGACTGTACAAAGCGAGAAAGACGCCTGTATGGATCAGGTGGGGGGCTTTAGCAGCGTGCGTGATGATCTCCATAACAGCAATTCTCGGAAGTTCTTTATTCAGAAACGGACATACGGATGCTCCTTCCGGGTTAATTGTCAGTGAGGCTGTTTACCCGAAACCAACGGCATCGGACTTTAGCGCACAGAAGTTTATGTATAGCGATACCCGCTGGAATTGGCTGGATACCTACAGTAAGCTGGCTGAAGAATCGGCAAAGCTTCAGAACGGTATGAACGGATATTACGCAGAATTGATGGATAAAGCATTAGTCGGCAAAAAGGATGAAAACACCGTCTGTTCTCCGCTCAACACCTATATAGCTCTTGCAATGCTGGCGGAGGTGTCCGATGGCAATACGAGACAGCAGATACTGGATGTGCTGCAGGTTTCTGATATCGAGACATTGCGCCGGAATATCAGGACGATCTGGGAAAGCAACTATGTGGACACGCCGATCCTCAAGAGTCTTCTTGCCAATTCTCTGTGGCTGAATGACGCATTTGCGTATAATGATGAGACCATGAAGAGATTGGCGGAAACGTACTATGCATCCTCATTCAGCGGAGATCCCGGCAGTGAAGCGATGAGACAGGCTTTGCTTGACTGGACCGATAGAAATACCGGCGGCCTGCTCAGCGAGCATGTCAAAAACATGTATATGGATTCCGATACCGTGCTCGCTCTTGTTTCCACCATTTATTTTAAAGCCATGTGGACAATTGAGTTCGATAAACACATGACGACACAAGAAACGTTCCACGGAACACTGGGTGATACGACCGTAGATATGATGCACATAACTGATTCAATGGATGTATTCTCCAGTGATCATTTCATTGCATTGGGGCTGAATCTGAATGACAGCGGAGCAATGTATTTCTACCTGCCGAATAAAGGAGTCGATGTAGATTTGCTGGCTTCCGATCCGGATGTTATAAATGCTACCAGGTTCGGCGAAGGTAAGGAATGGTCATCCCCGAAAGTCAATCTCTCTGTTCCCAAATTCCGCGTTTCCTGTAAGACAAATCTTTTGGGTATCATCGAAGAGATGGGTATCACAGATGCCCTGGATCCGAGGCTGTCCGATTTTACTCCTCTGACAGAGGACCTGGACGGTATATACCTCAGCCACGCAGAGCATGCGGCTATGGTAGAGATCGATGAATGCGGTGTGACCGGATCTGCCTATACGGAACTTGTGCTCAATAGAGAATCTGCATTCAGAACGGATGATGAAATCGACTTTATTCTCGACCGTCCGTTTATGTTCGTGATTACCGGAAGAGACGGATCGATTCTGTTTTCAGGGATCGTCAGAAATATTGATTGACGAAAAATCAATGGCTCATGACCGAAGACGGATGCATCCACGCACCGGATTAAATGAGAATATGGAGATATTGACTCGTTTTCAACCTGATTACTGATCTGTTGAAACAGCAGGCTCCCGGATGTAAAAGCCGGGAGCCTGTTCCTTGCTCAGATACGTGCGGTTGGGGGAACAAACTGCATGCCGGAATGGAACTATACCCGGTTTTAAGATCTGTTCTTCTCAAGTATACAGGACGGGCTTATTCATGGAGTATACTGCCTTGGCATACGTGTGCATGTGCCGATGTTTTGCGGTAATTACTATTTCAGACAAAATGAATTTTATCCCAAGCAGTAGAAAAAAACCCTGCATGGCTGTATAATGAATTTGTATAAGATCCTTCAAGGACGGAATGCGGTTCAAGGCCGCAACAGCACCCTTGCTACTGTATGGGAGCCTCCCGAGTCAGAAAATGCCCTTGTTAATTACGGATCAGCTTCAGGGGTAGCGATGTATATGTTTTTTCTGTATACCCGGCCTCTGTACGCCGGATGTTTTTTTGACCGGCAGATACATGGTGCGACATGAAGGACTGGAAAGAAATGCCCGAGGGGAGCCGCTTCGTAATGTCATTTTCAGGCGGCAAGGATTCCACCCTCGCCCTGTATAAGTCTGTGCTGCGTGGAACATCGCTAGGTCTGATCTCAATGCTAAACGAGAACGGAACGGTGAGTTCTGCTCATGGCTTGAGAAAAGAATTCTTTGAGGCCTGCGCTGAGAGTCTCGGTATGCCGATCAGTTTCGGAAAAACTTCCTGGGGAGACTACGGAGAGCTTTTCAACGAAAAGCTACTTAGGGCAAAAGCGGATGGCGCGGAATATGTCGTTTTCGGGGATATGGACCTGCCGGAGGAAAACTGCTGGCATGAAGCTGCCGCTGAAAGGGCCGGGCTGAAGCTGTTTGCTCCGCTTTGGAACGAGGACCATATACAGCTCTCGCGCGAGTTCGCGCGGCTTGGCTTCAAGGCAGCCGTCGTCAGCGTCAACCCCGATAAGGGCATGAAGGAAGAAGACCTCTTAAGGATATACGATGACGCGTTTATCGACGAAATGCTCTCGCGGGGTATAGACCCTTCAGGAGAAGCCGGTGAATTCCATACGGCGGCGTTTGACGGACCGATGTTCTCAGCACCGGTGAAATGGAAGGAAGGGGAAACCCGCCGGATCGGCAATTATATAACAACGGATATCATTCCTATCGAAAGGAACAACATCAATGGATAAAGTATTAGTTTTGCTCGCCGCGTCAGTTCTGGACATGCTGCTGGCGGATCCGAGATGGCTGTACCATCCGGTAAACGCCATAGGGTGGCTCATCGTCAGAACAGAGAAGGTCATGAGGAAAGTTTTCCCGAACAATCTGCGTCTGGGCGGAGTTATGATGTGGGTGTTCGTCGTTTCTGTTTCGTTCTTTTATGCGTTCTTCGTGCTCTTTATCGCCAAGAAGATCAATATATGGCTCTATTATGCGCTGGATGTATTCATGTGCTATCAGATGCTGGCTGCCCGCGGGCTTGACCAGGAGACCATGAAAGTATACAGAAAGCTTGCTGAAGAGGATATCCCGGGAGCAAGGACACAGCTGTCCTATATCGTGGGGAGAGATACCGAGAATCTGGATGAAGCGGAGATCGCAGCGGCGGCTGTCGAGACCATTGCGGAGAACACCTCTGACGGCGTTACCGCACCGGCCTTCTTTTTCCTGATAGGCGGTGTGCCGCTGATGTTCCTGTATAAGGCGGTCAACACCCAGGATTCCATAGTTGGCTATAAAAATGATAAATATATAGATTTCGGGCGTTATCCGGCGCTTTTGGACGATGTTTTCAATTACATCCCTGCCAGGATCTCAGCCCTGTGCTTCGTGGTTGCAGCCTGGCTCGGCGGCTTCGACGGGAAGAATTCGATGAGGATTTTCAAGAGAGACCGGTATAACCACCTTTCCCCGAACAGCGCTCAGACCGAGGCGGCGGTGGCGGGAGCTCTCGGAATACAGCTTGGCGGGAGCCATTATTATTTCGGAAAGCTTGTCGAAAAGCCTACTATCGGAGACAAGACCAGGGACATCGACAGGGATGACATCAAAAAAACAGTGAAGCTGATGTACCTGAACACCGCGGTATTCTATGCAGTCTCTGCCCTTATCATCTATCTGCTTTACAGGCTCTATTAGGAGGAACCTATGAGGAATTCCCACGGCGGCGATGTCTACACCGCAGAGCTCAAGGACAAAAAGCTGCTCGATTTCTCGGTCAATCTGAATCCGTTCGGAATTGCCGGGGAAATAAAGCAGGCCATAAGGGACTTTGCGGATGATACCCCCGCTTATCCCGACGACAAATGCCGCATGCTCACCAGCGCGGTAGCCGAAAAGGAAGGCGTTGGTGAAGAACATATCGTCATCACGGCAGGAGCCGCGGACGCCATCTACCGCATAGCCGGACGTTTCATGCCGAAACGTGCCTTGCTGCCTTCACCTACTTTCACGGAATACGAAGGAGCTCTGGATCAGAACGGATGCTTCATCGAGTA
This sequence comes from Eubacteriales bacterium, assembly GCA_024685545.1. GTDB lineage: Bacteria > Bacillota > Clostridia > Eubacteriales > Anaerofustaceae > JAAYHF01. The sequence continues at coordinate 11,806 of JAIKVR010000094.1, forward strand.
TAAGGAGACCTCCGCTGCCGAAGGCTTCATCTTCGGGCATAGATTTATCGACGCAATAGAAAAAGACCACGATATCGTATTTTTCTGCAATCCCAATAACCCTACCGGTCTTCTGGAGACCAATGAGACCGTTCTCGGAATCATAGACAAGTGCGAAGAGTCAGGCTCACGCGCTGTCATCGATGAATGCTTTATGGACTTCGTGGAAGACTCTGCTTCTCATACTCTGGCTCACGATATTACATCCCATAAGAACGCTCTGATCCTCAGATCATTCACAAAGATGTATTCCATTCCCGGCATCCGTCTCGGTTATATAATATGCGGCTCTGCGGAGGACGCGTTGGCTTTGAGGGAATTCAACGAGCCCTGGGCAGTCTCAGGCATCGGCCAAAAATGCGGCCTTGCCGCGCTGGGCTTAAGCGGATACGAAGAAAAAACAGCAGCGTATGTCGCGACAGAGAGGGAAAAACTGTATGCCGCCTTCAGGGACATTGGAATCACATATTTCCCTTCGTCGGTCAATTACATACTCTTCACCTGCGATGACGGAATGCTCTTCGAAAAGATGCTGTCCCACGGGATAATGATAAGAAAATGCGGAAATTACCGCGGGCTGGATGACACTTATTTCAGAGTCGCAGTCAAAAGCGAAGAAGATAACGAGAAACTCATCTCGGCCTTCAGGGAGATTCTTTCTTGAGCACATCACGGGTTATGGTCATCGTGGACGGTGCAGGCAGAGGCGATTACAGCACCTGGCAGACATTAAAGGATGCCACTGCCGTTTATTATGAGACCCATACACCTGAGGGCATGGCGGCTGACAGCCTCTGCTGTATCATGACCCTGCTTGGGTACTCAAAGGAATTCATTCCATTCGGAAGGGCGTACCTGGAAGCAGTCAGCGCAGGCATACCTGTCGGAAAAACGGATGCTGTCTTTCGCCTTAACGGCGTTGATATCAGGGACGGCAGGCTCGTATCATCAGGGATACACAGAGATGTGGATTCTCTGAGACTGCCTGAGGGCATGACGGCTTTTTCCCTGAGTGCGTACAGAAGCTTGCTCGTCGTGAGCAATGCTTCCGAGCTCGCGGATAGAATAGTGACATATCCGCCTCACGCAAATATCGGGAGAGATGTATCTGAAATGAAGATCAGATGTCCCGACAGTGCGCTGGAAAATGAGTTCAACGCACTGTATGCAGAGGGCTTCTGGCCATGGGGCCAGAGCGGATATATGTACCTGCCGCCGTACAGCAGCATTCACGGCCGAAACGGCTGCGTGATAACTGCCACGGAGGTGGTGCGCGGGATAGCAGTCTCAGGCGGCATGGCTTGTCCGCAACTTGCGGATGTGACAGCAGATGTCGACACCTCTCTTTCTGCGAAAACATCAGCCGTACTGGAAGCGGCGGGGAAATACGATGACATCTATGTGCATATAAACGGTGCCGACGAAGCTTCCCACCGTGGGGATCCGGATGAAAAAGCCGCTTTCATGGACAGGATTGAAAACGAAGTCATAGAGCCGCTGCTTTCAGAACTCCCAAGGGGAACAGGTTTTACAGTTACTTCCGACCACTATACGGATCCGAAGACAAAGGGGCACGACAGTGTTGAGGTGCCCGTGATAGAATATCATTAAATTATTAGGAGGATATAAATGGCAAAGGTACTGATGATCCAAGGCACAGCTTCAGGCGCAGGCAAAAGCCTGGTAGCCGCCGGATTGCTGCGCATAATGAAACAGGACGGTTATCGCGTCGCTCCATTCAAGTCCCAGAATATGGCTCTTAATTCCTATGTGACTCCTGACGGCTTCGAGATCGGCCGAGCTCAGGCTATGCAGGCTGAAGCCGCGGGCATTCCGTGTGATGTCAGGATGAACCCGGTGCTCCTGAAGCCCACCGGAAACAACACCTCCCAGGTCATCTTCATGGGAGAAGTCGTTCGCGATATGAGCACCGAGGAGTATACAGCGAAAAAGCAGGAGTACGGAAAAAAGATACTCGACGTATATAACAGCCTTGCAAGTGATTATGACATAATCATCATCGAAGGTGCGGGAAGCCCTGCCGAGATCAATCTGAACCAGCATGATTTCGTGAACATGGGCATGGCGGAGATGGTTAATTCACCAGTATTCATCGTCGGAGACATCGATAAGGGCGGAGTGTTTGCCTCCCTTTACGGAACGGTAGAGCTTATTCCCAAGGACTGCCGTCATCTGATCAAAGGCACCATCATCAATAAATTCCGCGGGAATATATCCCTCCTGGGCACCGGACTCACTCAGCTCGAAGAGCTGACCAAGGTCCCGTGCGTGGGAGTCATCCCGTACGGTTCCTTCGTCATTGATGATGAGGACAGCGTCACTGAACGTTTGGCTGTCCACTCATATGGAGAAGAGATTGACGTGGCGGTCATCCGTCTCCCGCATATCTCCAACTTCACGGATTTCAGCCCCTTCGAGCTGGCTCCAGGCGTCAGAGTCCGCTACGTGGAGCGTCCGGAGCATGTGGCAACACCGGATCTGCTCATCATCCCGGGAACAAAGAATACGATGTTCGACCTTTCATGGATGAAGAAGAGCGGCATCGCCGCCGAGGTCAGAAGATACGCGTCCGCAGGGAATCCCGTATTCGGCATCTGCGGAGGATATCAGATGCTCGGCAAATCGCTTAAGGATCCTTACGGCGTAGAGGAAGGGGGCGAAGAGAGAGGACTCGGACTGCTTGATATCGAGACCGTTTTCGGCAAAGAGAAGACCAGGAAGCAGACCGAAGGCGTGCTTGCAAACGTCGGCGGCATCTTCGCGAACCTGAGCGGACGTAAGTTCTCAGGCTATGAGATACATATGGGAGAAAGCGAGGCCTCCGGCAATATCGTCAATAGCGGCAATGTTTACGGTACATATATCCACGGAGTATTCGACACCGCTGACGTTATATCCGTAGTAGTAAAGGCCCTGCAGAAAAAGAAAGGGATGGAGGAAACGAATCAGGACTTCCTGGATGCCAAAGCATACAAGGAGACCCAGTACGACCTTCTGGCCGATACGGTGCGCGATGCCCTTGACATGGATTATGTATATAAAGTGATAGAAGAGGGCATACAGGACTGAATACGACCGTACGGTTCCATTAATTCTTAATGAGAATTGCTCATTTTACGCGGAAAGTTGACAAAATAACAGGATTTGATTTATAATACATCCATAAAAAAAGGCCAAAAGGAGAAGATATGGCAGAGTATAAAGAATACACAATACAGAAAGGCGACAACCTGACCAAGATCGCCAAGGAGTTCAACACTACAGTCGACGAACTGGTTAAGATCAACGGCATCAAAGACAAGAACGTCATCAATGCCGGCGCCACACTCAAGGTTCCCGTTGCTGTTCCGGTTACCGCAACCGCAGCAGGCGGATACAAGACCTACACCATCGTCAAGGGCGACAACCTGACCAAGATCGCCAAGGAGTTCGGTACCACAGTTGACGAGCTGGTCAAGCTCAACAACATCAAGGATCCCAACCTGATCTACGCAGGCGCTGAGCTGAAGATCCCCGCCGGAGCAGGCGCTGCTACAGCTACCCCGACAGCCGCGACAACTTCTACCACCACCACTGTCAAGAATGGCGAGACCGTCGTCAGCACCCAGACAGCAGAGGAAAAGAAAGCCGCTATCGAAGAAGCCAAGAAGCAGTTCCAGGAAAAGCTCGCCGAGCAGGAAAAGGAAGACAACAGTCTCAAGAGCAAGCTGAGCAATCTTTTCAAGAAAAAGGACAAATAATCCCGGTATCATCCAGAACAGCCGTATAGGCTGTTCTTTTTTTGTTGATACTGACAAAAGTCATCACGCGGGAGCTTCAAACAGGCTATGACACGATGGTATCTTCATCTCATATCCATAAGCACCATCATGTTGTTTTTTACTTCTCTGAGTGGTACACTTGATGCGATGAAACGAAGAAAGACCAAACCTAAAAGATTAATCAGAGCAAACAGGGGTATGGCCGCCTATGTCTTGTGCGTGGCGGCTCTTTTTGCCTATTTGATATTCAGAATGATACCGGAGGGCAAAACGCTTCTTGCCCGTGAAACTCTGATTGAGTCAGTACCGGTCACGGCCTATGCTTTCAAATGCGAAGACTGGGCCGTCATCGATACATCCGGGCCGGTTCACTTTTCAGTCGACGAAGGGGAGAAGATAGGAGCACATGTATCTCTTGCCGATAACTATACTGTCAGTTCCGACGAATACACATCACTGAGGATCTCTGCTGTAAAACTGCTCATGGAACACGGGGGGATGAAGAACTCTGAGATAAACAGGCAGATATGCTCCCTGTCGCTCCAGATCCGTCAGGTCAGGAATGCAATGGCTCTGCTGGATAAAAACGACCCTCTCGTGAGCGAATACGAAATGCGGCTCTCCGGGCTGAAGCAGCAGATCAGGGTATGGAAGACCGCCCTGGATTATGCCGGAAAATCGGCAGAAGCGCTTTCGGCAGAGCAGAGCAGACTCAGCGGGCTTATCGGTCATCCGTTTGAACTGACGGCGTACAACCTGGATCTCCGCGTTTACGGACGTGTTTTTTATTATCTTGACGGCTATGAAGACTATATGGGCTTTGAAGAAGCGGAATATGCCGACGGCGAATACCTGTCCCTGCTCGACAGGCTTAAACCCTCGGAAGAAGAGACCGAGAACAGATATTATATAAGAAGCTCATCGGCGGACAGCATGGTGCTTGTACTGAAGGCAAAGGAAAACACATTGGCTGTATCGGAGGCCATTGCTGCCGAAAAGTATGACATGGTCGTTTCGCGATATGATCCGGAGGAACACGGTGGTTACTTTTCACTCCTTTTCGAAAGAGCCGACCTGCTCGTGCCGTTCCCTCAGATCAAGGTGATCCTGCCCGGCGGTTCGGTATACTCCGGAAAGCTGGTAAAGAGCGTGGAGGAAGACGATTGCAAGATCTTTTATATCGCCTGCCGTACTGAAATGGAGAGATTCGATAAAAAAAGGATCTTCAGCTGCGACCTCATCACCGACAGCAGGGAATGCTTTGTGGCCAAAGAATCCTGCATGTACGAAGCCGGAGGGAAATACTTCGTGGACGTTTCTACCGGCGGGACTACGCGCAATGCCGTGGAAGTTTTCCCATATACAGTTAAAAACGGCAAGGTATACTTCGCCGTAGACGAGAACAAGGCTCTCAGCGAGGGCGAGGAATTGTTTGTGAAAGGCGGCAAATAGGATGATAGCCGATAATCTGAAACAGATCAGGGAAGATATCGACAGGGCTTCCGGCGGACGTGAAGTGGAGCTGGTCGCAGTGACGAAAAACCGTACAGAGGATGAGATCCGTGAGCTGTACAACGCAGGACAGCGTGTGATGGCTGAAAACCGCGTTCAGGAATACGTGCGCAAGGAAGGTATGTTTGACGATGTCCGGTGGGATATTATCGGCAACCTGCAGAAAAATAAGCTCAAATACATCGTCGGAAAGGTCAGGCTGATACATTCCGTGGAGAGCCTTGATCTGGCTGAGGCTATAGGTGAGCTCTCAGTGAAAAGAGGCGTGACCAGTTCCGTGCTCATTGAAGCGAACGTATCCGGGGAATTGAGCAAGCACGGCTGCAGGCCGGAAGAACTGGACGAGATAATAGAAGGGGCGGGAAAGATAAAAGGCATCAGGGTCGAGGGTCTTATGACCGTCGCGCCGGATACCGAAAATACCGCATATCTTAGCGGTTTATTCGAAAAAACGAGAAATATTTTCGACAAGCTGGTGCAATACAACTCAAAATATGATAACATCGATTTAAAGATTCTTTCAATGGGCATGAGCCACGATTACATCGAGGCGGTAAAGAGCGGCTCAACAATGGTGCGCATTGGAACAGCGCTGTTTTTATAGCGGGAGGCAGACATAATGGAAGACGATTTCCGTGATGAAGAAGAAAAAAAAGGTATTGGAGAAAAAATACTGAACCTGCTTGGTTGGGAATATGCCGATGATGACGAAGATCTGGATGACGACCAATTCGAACAGGTACAGTCGAGGAACAGGAAAAAAGAGGTCGACACTCGCAAGAAAAAACGCAAGGGCGAGATCGTAAAGGAAGCCGAAGGCTCCAGCGGTGAGATCGTCATTGTTGAACCTACGCGCAAAAGTGACGCAAGGATCATTTCTGACGAGCTAAAATCCGGCAGGACAGTCGTTGTTCACGTGCGTACGATGGATCTCGATGACACCACCCGTCTTTATGACTTCATCACCGGTGCTGCGTACGCGCTTGAAGGCAAAGTACAGCAGGTGTCGGACAACGTGATCGTGCTTGCTCCGCGCAATATCGATATTTCCACCAACGACAGTGCAGACGAAGAGAGCGAGGACGACTACGGCTCCGACGAGCTGGACTACGGCCTGAATAACTGAAGAGTACCTTAACACAAAAGCGATATGATAACGGGGATGTTTCATCTCCGTTATTTTTTGGAGAACAAATGGCTCAGAAAGATTTTTTATATTCCCGTCTGGAAGACGCGGCTGAAAAAGCTGTGCGCTGGGATCAGGCGGTATACGGTGATTTTTACGAGGAAAACCTTCAGCACGGCATCGAAAGGGAAATAGGACGTTATCCTGAAGCTGACTGCGCTTTTTTCGGCGGGCAGGAGTATTCCCGCCGCAAGATGCTGTCCGTATTTCCCAAAGGAGATGTTCCCGGCATCCAGACATACCCGCTCGACTTAATATTCATTTCTGTGCGCGGAGACGTTTCGCATCGTGATTACCTTGGTGCGCTCCTGGGTCTCGGTATAGAACGGGAAAAGGTCGGGGACATCGACGTGATGGAAGGAGGAGCTCAGGTCTTCGTTTCTTCTCCGCTAGGCAACTTTATAGAGGAGAACCTCACCTCGGTAAGCCGTTATGATGCCAAGGCCGAAGTGAAGGATTTGTCAATGGCTATAGAGATCCCGCCGGTCTTTGAGAAGATCTCGATCATTATCCCTTCGCTCAGGGTCGATGCGGTGATTCACGGCGTCTATAAACTGTCCCGCAGCGAGGCTGCCGCATTTGTCAAGGGAGAGAAGGTTTTCGTAAACGGCGATCCCAAGGTCAAGCCCGGCTATGACCTGAAAACAGGGGATACCGTTTCCGTCCGCTCAAAGGGAAAGTTCATTGTCGACGAGATCTCCGGCCAGACGAAAAAAGGCAATATCAAGCTGTCTGTCAGGAAGTTTGCCTGATGCCGGAACTGTTTTTCACTGCCGCAGCGGAAGATGTCGGAAAGCGCGCGGACAGATTCATAACGGACAACATCGAAGGATATTCCCGGGACAAAATACAGAAGCTGTTTGATGACGGGGCAGTGACATCTGCCGGCAAACCGGTCAAGAAGTCCGCAAAGGTAAAGGAAAACGAAACCTTTGAGGTGCTCCTGCCCGAAGAGAAGACCGTGGAGGTCATTGCTGAGGATATTCCTATTAATATCGTCTACGAGGACGAAAGCGTGGCTGTCATAGATAAACCGGCGGGAATGGTCGTGCATCCTGCACCGGGGAATTATTCAGGTACTCTGGTGAACGCATTGCTGTATCACATAAAGGATCTGTCGGCTATAAACGGAGTGATCCGTCCAGGGATCGTGCATCGGATCGATAAGGACACTTCAGGGCTTTTGGTAATAGCAAAAACGAATGAGGCACACAGGGCTTTGGCGGCAGCCTTTGCGCAGCATTCCATTACCAGGGCATACAAGGCATACGTTCACGGCGTATTCGCAGATGATTCCGGTGTAATAGACCAGTCCATAGGCCGTGACGCAAAGGACCGCAAACGGTTTGCTGTCGTCGGGAGCGGCGGCAAGAATGCGGTCACCGGATACAGAGTGCTTTCATCCAGGGCCGGTTTTTCGCTATTAGAGCTCAGACTTAAGACCGGACGTACACATCAGATCAGAGTGCATATGAAGCATATAGGTCACCCGGTGGTCGGGGACAAGATATACGGTTACAACAGGGAAGCGGACAAGCTTTTCTCTGGGCAGTTGCTCCATGCGTTCCTTCTTGGCTTTATCAGTCCTGCTACGGGCAGGTATATGGAGTTCGAGAGCCCTCTGCCGGACAGCTTTCATAAAATGGAGCAATTTTTGGACAGCATAACTGTAGACATTGAGACCCGTAAGTAATATAATTCCCTTTGTATATAATCAATTCAGACGAGAGACATCGAATGGAAAAGATAGTCATCAACGGAACTAAGCCATTGAAGGGTGAATTATATGTCACCGGAGCCAAGAATGCCGCTCTGGGGATCCTTCCCGCAGCTATCCTTGCTGATTCGCCCAGCGTGATCGACAATGTCCCTGATATTTCGGATATACAGCATTATATAACGATGCTCAGAAAACTTGGTGCCGGTGTCCGATTCGAGAATCACCGACTTACCATCGACCCGAGGAGCATAAGACCGGAAAACATCCGCAATATCGACGAGGAAGTAAAATCGATGCGCGCATCCTACTACCTCTACGGAGCGCTGCTGACCCTCTTCAAAAAGGTCACAATGCCTCTGCCCGGCGGATGCAACCTCGGAGACCGCCCTATAGACCAACACGTCAAAGCTTTTAATGCACTTGGAGTTGACATCGATAAGGAAAAGATTTCAAAGGAAGAGACCAATCCTATTTTTGATGGGCACTGCGATAAACTCACAGGCGCTGATATCTATTTCGACCTGCCGAGCGTCGGTGCAACGATAAATGCGCTGCTGGCTTCTGTCAAGGCAGAGGGCGTGACGATGCTTTATAACGCCGCCAAGGAGCCTCATGTAGTCGACGTGGCGAATTTCCTCGTCGCCATGGGTGCGAGGATCACGGGTGCCGGGACGGATACTATCAAGATCCGCGGCGTGGAGAGCCTCAACGGCTGCGAGTATTCCGTGGTGGCGGATCAGATCTGCATAGGCACTTATATGATCGCCGCAGCTGCTACCGAGGGTGACGTCACGGTCAAAGGCATCATCCCGGAGCATCTGGACTCTGTTACCGCCAAGCTAAGGGAAATGGGGAATGACATAACCAGCGGAGACGACTGGATAAGAGTGGTCGGGAAACGCCCGCTGAAGGGCGTCACCGTGCGTACCAAGCCTTATCCCGGTTTCCCGACAGACCTGCAGCAGCCGATGGGCGTGCTGATGTGTCTGGCAGATGAAGACAGCGAGATATATGAGACGATATTCACAGATCGTTTCCAGTACACGGAACAGCTGATCAAGATGGGGGCAGATATCAGAGTGCACAGGACCAAAGAGATGGATGGAGAGCAGAAGGAGATAGATGCGGCCAGATCAGCAACCTTCAGAGGCGTCGGAAAGCTCAAAGGCGCCGAGATCCTGTCAAATGACCTCAGGGCAGGTGCCGCAATGGTTATAGCAGGGCTGGCCGCGGAAGGGCAGACCATAGTTTCCGGCATAGAGCATATAGAAAGAGGCTATGAGGATATCGTAGGCAGCTTTCGGGCACTTGGCGCTGATATTAAGAAAGTGGATTTTAATTAGGTCAGATGAGACTGATAAGTTTATATTCGGGCTCCTCCGGAAACTGTATCCTTCTGGATTACGGCGGCGGAGCTTTTTTGGTGGATGCCGGTAACTCCGGCGTACGGATACGAGAGGCGTTAAACAGCCTCGGTATGGACATGGACCGGATCAGGGCAATACTGGTCACACATGAGCATTCCGATCACATCCAGGCTGTAGGTATACTCGCACGCAAATATTCTCTCCCGGTCTATATGAGCGAACAGACTTATATGGGCATGCAGGGAAAGATGAGGAAGGTAAAGGACCGCTCGATACACTTCGTCGATAAGGGCTGTGCCTTTGAAATAGACGGTATAGAGGTCACTCCTTTCGCTCTCTCCCACGATGCGGCTGACCCTGTGGGCTACAGGTTCTGTGATGGGAAAACAGCCGCCGCGGTGGCTACCGACACAGGGATAGTGACGCTTCAGGCACAGAGCGTCCTGAAAGGCTGCCGCGATATAATTCTGGAGTCCAATCATGATCTGGATATGCTGATGAGGGGAAGCTACCCTGCCGCATTAAAGCAGCGCATCCTGAGTGATAAAGGTCACCTTTCGAATGATGACGCGGCGTCTTTTTGCGCCAGTCTCATAGAAAACGGCACAGAGCATATCTGTCTGGGACATCTGAGCAAAGAGAACAACACTCCGATGATCGCCTTTAACACAGTGAATGGGACGTTGGAACAAAAAGGCATGAAGAGGGGAAAAGATTATACGATCCAGGTGGCCAGCCGGGATTTCGTCAGCGATCCGGTGGGCGAGATAATAAATTGATATTGCTAAACGGACTGCCGCAAAATGCGGCAGTCCGTTTATAAAAGAGAAAAAAATGAACTTGATCTTAGCCTGATCAATAGAGAAGGTAAAGGAATGTCACAAAGGCTGCCAGAGTCTTGATATTCATCGCGGACAGCAGCGGTACCAGCTTTGAATAAACCTGCGGTTTGCATGACAGGAGCAGCAGGAAATACTGTACGAACAGGTCAGAATCCGGATAGGAATTCCCGGGAGTCTGGGATGAACGGATCAGATCCTTTACGAATTCCGCGTCGGCGAACTTATTTTTGTTGTCACGGATTTTCTGCGTCATCGTGGAGAGCAGCATCGAGACCAGCAGATCCGGAGTGTAGCGCTCATTGGTCGGTATGCCGAGTATAAGCGCTGCGTTTTCGATCAGAGAATAATACGTATCGGAGCACTGGACCTGTCCGGCCTTCATCATCTGCGCCAGACGGATATTTATATTGCGCTGGGTAGGCTCCTTCAAACGCAGTATCATTTTGACCAGATAATCCACCTGCGGATTTGTGCTCTTGCCTATCTTGCGTTTGAAAGCGTTGAATTTCTCGCAGGGGATCGCTTCCGGCACGAAGTATTTGCTGCAGAGCGATGGATGGAAAAGCTTCAGGGTATCGGTGTATCCCATCTTGATGTTCTTCTTCATCTGCTCCGCGGTCTCGTGGATATTGAGCTCCATTGCCTCGGATGCGTGAATTATCTCCACCTCGCTTTTTAAATTGGGAGGTATGATGTTTACCTCATCGGTAGAGATGATGATATCGCTTTTGAATTTTTTACCGAGGATATACGGCGAATACTGTGCGGAGAACTGCGGATCAGCAGCGCGGTTCGTCTGGGTTATCTGGGGGAAGCAGGCCGCTGCAAGCAGGTATTGGTTGAGTTTGCCGTTGGGGATGGTCTTTAATGTGAGCATCTCCGCTTCCAGAGTCTGCAGTGAAATGGAAATGAATCCGAAATCCACATCCGAACGGCGGACTGCTTTTTCATCTATGAACATATCGATGACGTCTCTTAAGGGATCGAGTTCCTCGCTCTTTCCGTTGACGTACATCATGTAATTTTTCTTAAATGCCTTGGTGTCTGTGCGAGACCATTCCTCGGTATATCTCTGGGCAATATGGCGGTTGACCCCGAGGAGCTGTTTGGCGGAGATGTTGCGCCAGAAGCGTACGGCCTTTTCAAAATTGTTCTGTGCTATTAGCGCAGCGTTCAGGGCTCCAACGAAAGAACCCGAAACGGAGTTTATGTCCAGTTTAAGCTCCCTCAAGGCTTTCCATGCTCCGATCTCGAAAGAGCTCTTGGAACCGTCTGAGCTTAAAACAAAACCATATCTGGTCATTTATTCAACCTCTGAAAACAAAATCAGTGCTATTATAACAAATTTCTGCAAGCAGACAAAAGTTTTTTTAACTTTTTTGTAACAGAACAGCTCTTTTTTGTCCTCTCTATTGTGGTTGCTTTCCCCGGATATGTTCTCCGGCAGAAAACTCGCCAGCCGCAGAAGTGCGGTCTAAGTATGGTTGCAGCGGGAACGGATTAGTATTATGATGGAAACATGAACTTAAGACTAAACAAACAGCTTATAAAAGCGGCTCTCATCGCCGCGGCCTACAGCGCTCTGTGCGCATTGCTCCAGCCGATCTCCTTCGGGCCCGTCCAGCTGAGAGTATCGGAAGGACTGTCTCTTGCCGTGCTATATACATATGCTGCAGTGCCCGGTCTGTTTATCGGATGCCTTATAACCAACCTGATGAGCCCTTACGGGCTGCTCGATATAGTAGGCGGTTCCCTTGCTACGCTCATCGCAGCTCTGCTCGGATACTGGCTGAGGGATAAAGGAAAATTCCTTGCCGGTCTGCCCTTTGTACTCGTCAACGCCGTCATCATTTCGCTGGTCATCTGCCTTCAGTCCGATATGCGCCTGTTCTGGATTCAGGCTGTGTCCATAGGGGCGGGGGAGGTCCTGAGCGTCTGGGGAGTAGGCCTTCCCATGTGCTATATTATCGATAAGAATCCGAAATTAAAGGAATTCATAACAGACAAAGCAGACACTCAGAGAGACGGACAATAAACATACGTCTCGTCCGTTTGTTTTGGAAAAAAGATATAAAAAAATGGCGGCCGTAAGGCCGCCTGTGCATTTATATCAGTCCTTGATACCGTAACGTTTCTTGAATCTGCCCACCATACCTCCGGTATCGACGAGCTTCTGCTTGCCGGTGAAGTAGGGGTGGCATTTTGAACAGACTTCCACCGAGATCTCGGGTTTGGTGGATCCTGTTTCCCAAGTGTTTCCGCATGCACATCTTACTTTCGCATTATAGTATTTCGGATGTATGCCTTCCTTCATTTCAATGCCCTTCCTGTTTATAGTTAAAATACAGCTCTCAAATTATATATGCTGGCTTGTCAATTTGCAAGAGTTTTCTTCCTGTCAGACGGATTTTCTGGAGGTAGAGCTATTTGTGTTGTAATTTCTATTGACCAGCCGCACGAAATTGTCATTGTTCTTTGTTTTGCTCATCGTCTGGATCACAGAATCCGTGAACTGCTCCGGTCCGAGTCCGGCAAAAGCCTTGCGGCAGGCGAAGGCGGCACTTTCTTCAGCTTTGGTGAGCAGAAGGTCTTCCCTGCGCGTTCCGGATCTGTTGATGTTGATGGCCGGGAAGATCCTCATCTCCGAAAGGGATCTGTCAAGTATGACCTCCATATTGCCGGTGCCCTTGAATTCCTCGTAGATCATGTCGTCCATGCGGCTGCCTGTGTCCACCAGCGCGGTCGCGAGTATCGTCAGCGATCCCCCGCTCTCGATGTTTCTCGCAGCACCGAAGAACTTCTTTGGGAAGTACAGGCTTTCGGGATCCAGTCCGCCGGAAAGCGTCCTGCCCGAGGGGGCCACCACAAGGTTGTTCGCTCTGGCGAGACGGGTGATGGAATCCACTAGCACCATCACGTCCATTCCCGATTCCACCAGCCTTTTTGCTCTTTCCAGCACCATCTCCGCAGCCTTGACGTGGTTGGAGGGCTTCTGGTCGAAGGTGGAGAAAACGACGTCCGCATTCACGGAACGCTGCATATCCGTCACCTCTTCCGGGCGTTCGTCGACCAGGAGCACAATGAGCTTTATATCGGGGTAATTCTTTTCAACGGCCTTGGCGATTGCCTTCAGTATCGTCGTCTTGCCCGCTTTCGGCGGGGAGACGATGAGTCCTCTCTGACCCTTGCCCACAGGAGCGAAGATATCCAGTATGCGCGTAACGAGCGACTCGCCCGGTGTTTCCAGCGTGATCCTTTCATCCGGAAATACCGGAACCATGCGCTCGAATGTCGGGCGGTTCACGGCATGTTCGGGAGGCATGTCGTTGATCGACTCGATGTATAGCAGCGCGTCGTATTTGTCGTTTTCGGAGCCCATCCTGATCTTTCCCGTCAGCTTGTCTCCAGTGTGCAGTTTGTACCGGCGTATAAGTGAAGGGGAAACATAGATATCGTTCTCTCCGGGCATGTAATTTTCCATACGGAGGAATCCGTAGCCCTCGGGGATGATATCCAGTATGCCGCTCTGCAGCGTGTCATAAAGGGACATGTCTTTTTCCTCGCCTTTTGACATGCGCTGTTTTTCTTCTTCGATGATGTCTCTGGTGAGCTTTCCATTCACCTCTTCCACAAACAGCATCGCCGGATATGCTTCGCCTTCCTTGGGAGCGCGCACCTTGCCGGAGATGACATCCCCGGTGATGAGCTTGAAGCGCTGTATCTGAGATGCGGCAACGTATACCTGACCATACTCTTCGGGCAGCTGGGGCGAAGTCATATAACCGTAGCCCTCTGGGCGTACCGTCAGTGTGCCTTCCATTTCCACCGCCTCATCGATGTTGTCTTTCAGACGTGAGTAGCGCTTGTCCTTCTGCGCGCGGGAATCGGTCTGACTGTCTGTCCTGCGCTGTATCTCTTCGGCAGTCGTATCTTCAGCCTTTCCGGCAGATTCCTGTGTCTTTTTTGTGTGCGGTGTCCTGGTCTTTTGGGCTGTGTTTTCTTTCTTTTTGCGCGCGGGAGTTCCCTCTTTTTTCCCTTCGCGGACCGTTTTTACTTCGGTTTCACCCGCATTTGCCCCAGACTGATCCTCAGCGGGAGCTTTTTTGACTGCGGTGCTCCTGGATTTCTTTATCGGCTGCTTTGCGTCCCCGCTGTCATTCGGAGATGATGCAGCGGCGCACGAAGCCAAGGCCTGAGCCAGAGCGTCCTTGGTGAGCCTGCTGTAGCCGACAAGTCCTACTGCACGGGCTTCTTCCTTTAATGCTGCCAAAGTCATTTGAGAATAATTCTTGTCTGTCAAGATCCCTCCATAATAATTATGCATTGTCCTGTTTGTGTGATGGTATGTCTAGGATCTAGGATGCATGTAATGTTTTGATGACGCGGTAATAGAATGCGCCTTTTGAGTAAAAGAAATGAATAGTTTATCTGCATTCATTATATAATGAGGGTGCAGAGTATTTGTGTTAAAAAAATACTTTTTTCCGGCTATGTATCTGTTATAATACCGTAAAGAAACGGCATGAAAACGAAAGTCTATGATTTATTGAATTCTGCGGAATATGACTCAGGAATCCATGAGGGCTCCGCGGCGATACGCCGCGGAGGAATCGTTGTCTTCCCTACGGAAACCGTATACGGGCTGGGAGCCGATGCGTATAATGCGCAGGCAGCAGCTAAAGTATTCGCCGCCAAGGGGCGGCCTGATGATAATCCTCTGATCGTGCACATAGCACGGCCGGAGGATATTTTTCTGGCTGCCGAAAGCGTCCCCGTGGACGCAGAAAAACTGATCAAGGCGTTCATGCCCGGGCCGATCTCTGTAATACTGCCGAAAAACAGGCGTATACCCGATGAAGTCACCGCAGGGCTTCCGACCGTTGCAGTGCGCTGCCCTTCCCGCAGGGAGGCTTCCGATTTCATTGCTGCGTGCGGTGTCCCGATAGCAGCGCCCAGTGCCAATATATCCCACAAACCTTCCCCCACAATGCCGGAACACGTTCTGACGGATATGATGGACAGGGCGGACGTTATCCTCACGGCGGGCAGATGCTCTGTCGGTCTGGAGTCGACTGTCGTGGATGTTATTTCCGGGAAGGCGTGTATCCTGCGCCCCGGCGCAATAAGCGCGGAGATGATCTCCGAGGTCATCGGCCGGAAGGTGGAGAATTCCTATGAGGTCAAGGGCGAGGAGGCTCCGAAGGCCCCTGGAATGAAATATGCGCATTATAAACCGAAGGCGCATGTAGTGGCTGTTCACGGAGACCCGGCGAAAGCCGCAGAGTATATCGCAGTGAGGCTGTCGGGAATCGCCGAAGAGGGCTACAGGAATCCGGCATGCGCGGTCTTCAGAGGACAGGACGTTGACTGCAGAAACAAATGGCTGTACAATGCTCCGAGCGATGCCGATGAGGCCGCGAACAGGCTCTTCGAGTACCTGAGGGCTTGTGATACAAAGGACATAGATATCATTTTCGTCATGTGCGAGGACGGCGCGGGCCTTTGGGAGGCGTACGCCAACAGGCTGCATAAAGCCGCTGATGAAATGATCTATTTATAAATCAATCAATATACTGCTCAGGAGGTCAATATGACAAAAGGCAAAGTAATGATTATGGATCATCCGCTGATCCAGCACAAGGTCGGCATAATCCGGAATGAAAAGACAGAGCATAAGGTATTCAGGGAACTCGTCAGTGAGATAGCCATGCTGATGTGTTATGAGGTCACCAGGGATCTGGCTCTGGTGGACGAGGATATAACCACCCCGATGGCAAAGACCACCGTTAAGACACTTCAGGAAGATCAGGTGACATTAGTGCCCATTCTGCGTGCCGGGCTCGGCATGATCGACGGCATGCTTTCATTGATCCCCAACGCGAGGGTGGGATTTATCGGGATCTACCGCGACCATGAGACCAGCCAGCCCATCGAGTACTACTGCAAACTGCCTACGATCGTCCCAAATTCGCTCTCCATAGTCTTGGATCCCATGCTGGCTACCGGAGGCAGTGCGATAGCCGCTATAGACATGATCAAGGCCAGGGGGGGCAGGGACATAAAATTCGTCTGCCTTATAGCGGCCCCTGAGGGCATCGAAGCCCTGCACAGCGCCCATCCGGATGTGGAGATCTATGCAGCGGCCGAGGACGAGCGCCTGAACGAGGTCAACTACATCGTTCCCGGGCTCGGGGATGCCGGCGACAGGCTTTACGGGACGAAATAATGTCTGAAAAACGCCCCGAATGGGATGAGTATTTCATGAATCTGCTGGACGTGATCAAAACGCGCTCCACCTGTCTGAGGAGACATGTGGCGGCGGTGATCGTAAAGGACAGGCAGATTCTTGCTACCGGCTACAACGGCAGTCCCAAAGGTGTGGCGCACTGCGAAGAGGTCGGCTGTCTGAGGGAGAAGCTGCACATACCTTCAGGTGAGCGGCATGAGCTCTGCCGCGGTACGCACGCCGAACAGAACGCGATCATCCAGGCTGCTGTGCACGGCGTGTCGATCGAGGGGTCGGAGATATATATCACCGATTCTCCGTGCATCCTGTGCTCGAAGATGCTGATCAACGCAGGAATAAAAAGAGTCACGTATCGTGGGGATTATCCGGATTCCCTGGCTATGGACATGCTCAGGGAAGCGGGCGTCGAGCTGATCCAGTATAAAAAAGAATGATCATTTTCACCAGGCGGGGAGACCCGCCTTTTTTTGTCGGAGCGTTTCCGCGGACCCTTCATGGAGACCGGAAAGATGGCAAGACGGTGATTAATTCCCGACATCTGTCAACCCGGACTCGTACATGTTATAATCCGATTAATGAAAAAAACTGTTATTGATGTGCTGGATGAGATGGCTGTCTCATCCTGTGACAGATCCTTCATCCCCGGTCATAAGGGCCGACCCTTTTCAGGAGAAGGAGCAGGAAGCTTCGAAAAGGCGCTGGACGGGATCTATCCCTTCGATGTGACCGAGATCGATAAAACCGATAACCTGAATTATCCACAGGGAGTGTTCAAAGAGGCCGAGGAATACGCAGCATCTATTTTCGGTGTCAAAAAGACGCTGTTCTCAGTCAACGGCTCGACCGCGGGAGTGATCGCCTCCGTTATTGCCTCTGTTAAAGACAACGGCACGCTGCTGCTGCCAATGAACAGCCATGTAAGCTGTTACTACGGGGCCATGCATGCCAACGCCAGAATCAAGCGCCTTTATATCGCAGACCACATGGCCGGAGTGACACCTGAAGAGATCCGAAACGCTGTTGAGAGCGAAAACGATATCGCGGCAGCGGTAATCACCGGGCCGACCTATCCGGGCAACTGCCCTGATTGGAAAAAGATAGTCTCCATCCTTCATGAGAAGAGGATCACGGTCATAGCGGACGAATCCCACGGCACGCACCTGTCCTTTTCGGACAGATGCCCGGCAGGTGCGATAAGCGCAGGGGCCGATATCATCATTCACAGCGGGCACAAGACTATCAGCGGACTGACCCAGACAGGCATGCTTCACATAAACTCTGACAGGGTGGATGCTGACGACGTGATGTTCGCTCTGCGGACTGTCACGAGCACCTCTCCTTCCTATATCCTTTCCGGATCCCTGTTCAGAGCATTAAAGGAACTCGGCAGCCTTCCGGCAAAGCTGACGGAGATATCGGAGGAGTATGCAGCGACGGTCGGGGAACTGTCCCTCCTCAGCAGATTCTCCGTACTTAAAAATGAAAGGCAGGATCCGATGAAGCTGGCGGTGGTATGCCACTGCGATACTTTCGCCGCCGCGCACATGCTTGAGGAGAGATACGGCATAATACCGGAAATGGTCTGGGGGCCGATAATAGTATTCATGTTCGGGCAGGGGACCCGAAGGGAAGATCTTTCCCGCATAAGGGAAGCGCTCAGACAGATGGACGGAGTTATGGAGTACAGGCTTCCGAAGGAAGTGGGTACGGTCCCTTCGGTAAGTTCTGCTATGTCGATTTCTCTGGCGGCATCCAAAAGGACCCGCAAGGTGCCGTTTAAGGAAAGCGCGGGACTTATCTCCGCTGATTTTGTCGGTGCCTATCCTCCCGGAGCTCCGGTGATCATTCCCGGTGATATAATAAACCGTGATATAATAGAATATGTCAGTTCCAGTGACAATGTCGTCGGATTGTGGGACG
>JAIKVR010000014.1 GCA_024685545.1 Eubacteriales bacterium
CCTCTTCATTCCTTTCAGTAATCGTTTTTCTGAGTTTCTTCATAGCTCTGGCATACCTGGAAAGCACCGTCGCAAGAGGGAGCTCCATGAGCTGCGCTATTTCCCTGTGCTTCATACCGGCGACGGCGTGAAGCACGACGATCTGTCTGTCTTCTTCTTTCAGGGTCTGCAGCCACTCAGCTGCCTGGAGGTTATCCGGTATGGAATCGATCTGCAGCATCCGTTCCCATGTCTCTTCCGGGAGTTCTGCGTAACGAGCCCGTTCCTTCAGACGGTCAAGGCAGAGATTGCGGGCGATCGTGATAAGGTACGCCATCGGCTTGCCCTGCGGACGATAGTTCCCTGCAGCGGCATACAGCCTGAGATAACAGTCATGCAGGACATCCTCAGCGTCAAAGGAGTGTTTCAGCATCGCCAGGGCATAAGCATATACAGCGCTGCTGGTCATGTCGTAAATGGGGCTGATCGCTGCAGTCTCGCCTTGCGCAAGGCGCGCGAACAGCGCTTCGAGTCTCGCAGCGGAGGGATCCTTCTCCGGTGAGGCGTTCGCCTTTTTTGTTTGCATGTGTTCAACTCCTTTCAATCAGATAACGCTGCAGGGCTTCATTTTATTGCATCGGGAACAAATTATTTAAGAGGTAAAGACATTGTATCATGGTGAACGTTCTGCGTCAGACAATGTTCGGCAGCGCAGGAAAAAGCAATTCAGAAAAGCGGCTTGCGGAATCGTGATCAGGGAAACGAATCATCGGCCCTCCTGTTCCAGCCGCCGGCGGTTCTGCAGCGGATCTGTGTTATCTGGGACAGGCTGATCAGACTTATGGATGCAATCCGAAACTCTCAGGGGCTTTGAGAAAAAAACTGCGGTGATACATGCCGGATATCCGGTTTTATGGAAAGGAGGAATCTTAATGAACGATCAGGAGCGTGAAGCAGACCTGATCCAGAAGATCTATGACATCCCCATCTGTGAGATCGACGATTTCCCCGATCATCCCTTCAAGGTAAGAGACGATGAGGACATGCTGCAGCTTGTCGAGAGCGTACGCGAACGTGGGATCATCACGCCCGTTACCCTTCGCAGAAAGGAGGACGGCAGGTACGAGATCGTATCAGGGCACAGGCGGAAAAGAGCCTGTGAGATCGCGGGGATCGAGACGATCCCCTCGGAGATCAGGGAACTGACGAGGGATGAAGCCGTGATCCTCATGGTCGAATCCAATCTCCAGCGCTCCGTCATACTGCCGAGCGAAAAGGCATTTTCGTACAAGATGAGACTTGAGGCGATGAAACGTCAGGGACAACGTACAGATTTAACTTCATCCCCACTGGGGATGAAGTTAGAAGGAAAGCAAAGCCTAGATATCGTTGGTGAAGCAGCTGGAGATAGTCGGAACCAAGTTCACCGTTATATCCGCCTTACAGAGCTCGTTCCCGGGCTATTGGAAATGGTGGATGAGGGACGTATCGCGCTGCGTCCCGCAGTGGAGCTGTCGTATCTGAACAAGACCGAACAGACGGATCTCGTTGAGGCGATAGAAATGACTCTGGCCACGCCGTCTCATGCCCAGGCCATCAGGATGCGCGGCTTATCGAAGGAAGGCAGGCTTACTTATGATGTAATAGATTCCATCATGTGCGAGGAAAAGCCGAATCAGAAGGAGAAGATCAACATCCCCTACGAAGACGCCCGGCGTTATATTCCCTCCAACGTGCCCTATGAAAAGACCGGTGAGTATGTTCTCAAAGCGCTTGAATACTATCACCGGCACCTGGTCCGTCAGAGGAACGATGCCAGGTAAACATTCTTTACGCCAAGGGGGAAGTCTGCCCTTTTGATGCAGTCAGGGATACGGTCATCCCCTCTCACACTCTCCCCAAAGCTCATACTTCCTGTTACCGGCTGAAAGAAAAGATTCGCAGATTTGCTTCTTAAGCAAGTGTTCCATAAACTGGCCATAAAGGAGGTCATCCTTATGAAAAGAATATGGATCATTTTTCTGACACTGGTATTGCTGTTGTCTGCGGGGTGCGGCAGTAAAGAGCCTTCTGCTCTTTCAGAAAGTAAAGAGTCCTGCCCGCCGGGAATTGAGATCCCCTCACAGAACGAAGAGACGGATGAGGATGAAGCGATCCGGACCGGATCGGAAGAAAGCGAGGTCAATGCACTGGAGCCTGATGAAGAGATAATGACCGAAGACGTCTCATCCAAAGGCAGGACCTCGGC
>JAIKVR010000065.1 GCA_024685545.1 Eubacteriales bacterium
TTTATGCCCCGCATGTGGTTGGTGTTCGCGGCTCTTTCTATCAGGTCCCTGATAAAGTCCGCTTCATCAATCGTTACAGTGAGCTTCATTACTTCCTCCTTTCATCATCTTCAGCAGTGCCTTTGCGAGCTCTGCCGTCTGGTCTGTTTCGGCTTTGACGTAGAGCGGGCAGCTCTCTGTGCTGCCGTCAGGGTGCCGATAGGCAATCGTCCCGCACTCGATAAACTTTGGTTCTTCTTTCAACAATCCGTTTACACTCCTTCAATGTTGCGTATTACGTTACTTTCCTTACAAAAAAAATATTCATTGGCATCAGAAATGCCAAGAATATCCATCATTTTTTCCATCTCATCCGTACCAAAAACACCCTTCCTGAGACGGCGCGCAAAAGTATTCGGCGAAATATTCAGTAATTTAGCCATTTCTTGCTGAGTGTATCCGCATTCCACGATCCTACCCTTGAGCTTGTTGACAGCTATCATTGTGATATCTCCTTTCCGGTCGTAAGTAACTTATTACGTTACAAGGATAACATCGGTGCTGTCACTTGTCAAGCGATTTTGAAAAGAAAAAATATATTTTTGTAGCATAATGCGCAATTTGTGATATACTATACTTGCTTTGGAGGTGTTAAATGTGAGTACAATTGGTAAGCGCATACGGAACATGCGTGAAGAAAGAAAGATGACTCTTGATTATGTCGCTTCGAAAATAGGTATAAGTAAGCAGACATTGAGCCGGTATGAAAGAGGGATTATTACAAACATTCCCTCTGATAAGATCGAGGCTATCGCGGAAGTATTTAATGTTCCGCCTGCGCGGATCATGGGATGGAAGGAGGATTACTATCATATTAAGAATATCGAGAAAGTTCCGCCAAGCCATAAGATACCCCTGATCGGAGAAATCGCCTGCGGAGAACCTATTACCGCCGAGGAAAACATTGAAGGCTATGTTGGGGCTCCTAATGAAGGCTACGCAGATTTCTGTCTGCGATGCAGGGGCGATAGTATGTCTCCCATGGTTGACGATGGAGACCTAGTATTCATCCGGCAGCAGGAAGAAGTAGAGACAGGCGAAACAGCAGCAGTCCTGATCGGGAATGAAGCGACACTGAAGCACGTATATTATGACGGTGAATCGTTGATCCTTGTTTCCAACAATCCGGCATATGCCCCTATGACATATTCGGGGGAGCAGCTGAACGAAGTGAGGATCCTCGGGAAGGCTATGCTGTTGCAACGCGTGATCTCCAGCAAGCGGAAGTTATGATTACATGAACCGAAGACCAGGAGGAGATGGATAATCTCAGCAGTTATGTGGAATCCTGGTCTTACCGAATAACAAAAAGTCGGTAGGGTGAGAAAGAAATGAAGAACGCAGTTATATACGCGAGGTATTCCTCACTCGCGCAGAATGAGCAGTCGATAGAAGGCCAGCTCGATGTATGCAAGGGATATGCCGAGATGAACGGTTACAACGTGATAGGGGAATATATCGACAGGGCTATCTCCGGACGCACTGACGACAGGCCTGAATTTCAGCAGATGATAAGCGACGCAGCACAGCATATGTTTGATTATGTCATCGTGTATAAGTTGGACCGCTTCGCCAGGAATCGATACGACAGCGTGATCTACAAAAAGAGGCTGAAGGATAACGGGGTAAAAGTCCTGTCCGCGATGGAAGGTATAACCGATTCTCCCGAATCGGCTATCCTGGAAGCTCTGCTGGAAGGTATGGCCGAATATTACTCTATAGATCTTGCGCAGAAGGTGCACCGGGGACAGATCGAATCAATAAAAAAAGGCCGATATGTGCTCGGCAGTCCTCCTTATGGCTACAGCCTGACAGACGGGAAGCTCTCCGTGTGTGAACCGGAAGCGGAGGTCATCAGAAAGCTGTTCGGCAATTACGCTGACGGCATCAGCCTGGCAGATTGCGTAAAAGAGCTGAACGCCCAGGGCTACAGACGCCGGAACGGTCAAAAGTTCGTGCCGCGGTCCTTTCAGAAGACGCTGCACAACAGGATCTACATCGGGGAAAATACGCAGAAGGGCATCACGATCAAAGATGAAAGCCTGCGTTTAGTGGATAACGAAGTGTTTGATCGGGTACAGGAAAGATCAAAACTGAATCAGGGGAAAGGCGGAAGATACGTGAA
>JAIKVR010000091.1 GCA_024685545.1 Eubacteriales bacterium
GATGGCGGGAAAGGATTTCGGCAACGGTAAAGCCACTCTGGACAACGGATACGGGATGTTCCTTAAGTTCCTTGAGTACAAGCTCAGTGACCGGGGGAAGGTACTGATCAAAGTCGACAGGTGGTTCCCGTCAAGTCAGACATGCCATGTGTGCGGTAATACCGACAGTGAGTTAAAGGATCTTAATATCCGTCACTGGGTATGTCCTGTCTGCGGGGCATCGCACGACCGTGACATAAATGCCGCAATGAACATCCTTCAGGAAGGACTAAGAGAGTACATGAGGGATACGGCATAGAAATCTAATACAACACATACCATCACGATAGGGCAGGAACTGTCCGAATCCACAACGCCTGTGGAGCCGGCGGCCTCTGTGTGCGGCGATACGTCGCCGTATGCAAGCTGCGGCGTTGAAGCAGGAATCCCCCACTTCTCTAAGTGGCGGGAGTGTTCAACTCGATTTCCATCCCCATTTCTCGAGATTATCTTTATCAAGATACAGCGAAAATATACCCGCTTCCATAAGCGGTGAGATGAATCGCACCAGCGTGACATAAATGCCGCAATGAACATCCTTCAGGAAAGTACATGAAGGATACGGCATAGGCATACAGTGCAATGAACAGACTATAACGATAGGGCAGGAACTGTCCGAATACATAACGCCTGTGGAGCCGGCGGCCTATGTGTGCGGCGATACGTCGCCGTATGTAAGTTGCAGCGTTGAAGAAGGAATTCCCCATTTCTCTAAGTGGTGGGAGTGTTCAATCCGCCTGAGATGTGGTATAGTTTAGCAAGAACAAAGAAAAGTGAAATCATATGGAAAGATTGACTAAAAGAGACGAGGCCGGAAATACGGTTTATTCGGATGACATTTCCGGCAGGACTGAGGAACGGGAGCAGGCCGTGCTTGATTCACTGGCAGCTTATGAGGATACAGGCTGCACTCCCGAACAGGTAGAGCAGGGGATGGTTTATGCCACCTTTTTCTCTGACTATAACCTGACATCGATTAAAACCAAGGCGCAGCTGGCCAGATGGGCGGAACAGATTGCGCGCAACAACACGCTGCTGAAAAAAGTGACTGCGGAGCTGGACGAATACAAGAAAAAGGAAAACATGGGGCCATGTGATATCTGTGGCAGCCGCAGCGAATTGAGGGAAAGATACGGCGAGAAAGCCGGTAGTTTCGATTTCTGTCCAAAGTGCGGAAGAAATCTGGACGGACTTCCCGACGACCAGATCACTCAGGGAGATCTCTCTGACATTACCAGCAATATCTCCAAGCTGCTGGATCAGCTCAGCGGTACCGATCACAGAGCCGAGTGAATACAAAAGGATAAAAAAGTCCCCCCTCTGTCGGGGGGGATTTTTCATTTGGAACTCTAAAGCTAGGACTCTTTGGCCGTGGTAATCTGAACTACCGAGGGAATCCCCTTCTCGTTCAGTGTCATGATCTTCACCTTGCTGTTAGAAACGAAGATCTCCGAAAAGCAATTGCTGCAGAAATACTTCCGACGGCCGATCTTACCGAGAAACTTGTATCCGCAATTCGGACATTCTGTCATATCATCACTTCCTCAAGAAACATTATACACTATATTTTGTGTTTGTAAAGGTGTTTTTTATACCACCGGCTGTTTTAATCTTCCTGTGTGCCTTATCCACTTGACAATGAATATCTGCAAGGGTAAAATGTTCCTGCTATAAAAATGCTTTGAACAGCGGAGAAACGAGATGAAGAGACCGACTGAAAAGTGCCTGATAAATCCTTCCAGGGATGACCTCCTGCAGAAAGTCGATAACAAATATCTGCTCAGCGTTCTTGTCACGAAAAGGGCGCGCCAGCTATTCGACAACGACGAACCGCTGATCGACGAGAATTACATCAATAAGGTCTCCATGGCCATCAATGAAATCGATCAGGGTAAGGTGAGCATATCCCGGACAGACGGCGGCGTCAAATCCGAGTGAGGCAATAGTTGTTTGCTGAAGTCTATATCGACGCTGCAGCCAGCGCGTCGGACAAAATTTATACCTATAGGATACCCGAAGAACTTTGTGAATTGATAAGACCTGCGATGCGTGTGATAGTCCCTTTCGGAAGGGGCTCCCGGCTCTCGCAGGCTTTTGTCGTCTCCTTAAAGGAATCTGTCAGCTTTGATGAGTCCAAAATAAAGGATATCTTTGCTCCTGCGGACGCTGCTCCTGCTGTTCCTCCGTATCTGATGGCAACTGCCGTTTTCCTCAGAAACAGATATTTCTGTTCGTACGGCGAGGCTATGAAGTGCGTGCTGCCAAGCGCTGACAAGTTAAAGAAGATCACCCGGTACTTCAGAACAGATAACGGTTTCGTCCCGTCCGACGAGGCGCAAGCTGCTCTCCTGTCCGCAGTCAGCACTGAAAAAGGCAGGGAAATGGGATATATCCGCTCAAAAACGAAGCTCTCGCCTGCCAAGGCTCTGTCCGCGGCAGCTGCCCTCATTGCAAAAGGGGCGCTGAGATCCGAGGAAGAGTTCGTACCGGAGAACCGGGAGATGTTCGATGAATACGTTTCACTGACTTCACCCGACAATTCGCTTCAGGACCACTACGCCTGCATTTCTTCAAGAGCGGTAAAGCAGAGGGAAGTGGTGAAATACCTGTTGGAGCATGGCGGCAGAAGTCCGAAAAAAGAGCTTTACGCAGCTACAGGGGCTGTAAAAGGCACCCTGGACAGCCTTGAAGAGAACAA
The DNA here is from genome assembly GCA_024685545.1 of Eubacteriales bacterium. Lineage (GTDB taxonomy): Bacteria > Bacillota > Clostridia > Eubacteriales > Anaerofustaceae > JAAYHF01. The sequence continues at coordinate 2,738 of JAIKVR010000091.1, forward strand.
TCTGATAGTAATATCCGCCGTGGCACGAAGCTACAGGCGTGAGGATGACATAGCACCATACCCGGGGTATCCTCTGACCCCAGAACAGGCCGAGGCTTTGAAGGTATTCCGTGAACACCCGGCAGGCACAAGATTCCTTCTTCACGGAGTGACCGGAAGCGGCAAGACACACCTGTTCTTTGAGATGTTCTCGGATATACTCAAAGCGGGAAAACAGTGCCTGCTGCTCGTGCCGGAAATATCCCTTACCCCACAGATGGCAAGGTTGGTTGAGAGCCGGTTCGGAGAACAGGTGGCGGTCATGCATTCCGCGCTGACTCCTGCTCAGAGATATTCAGAGCTGCTGAAGATCAAGCGCGGAGAGGCAAGGATCGTTCTTGGCGCGCGCAGTGCTCTTTTCATGCCATTCTCCGATCTGGGCATGATAGTTATCGACGAGGAGCATGAATCGAGCTACAAGTCATCCTCTTCGCCAAGGTATGATACCATAGAAACTGCCGAATTTATCGCTGGCGAGACTCATGCGACACTGCTGCTGTCCAGCGCTACCCCCTCCACTGATATCTACCGGAAAGCTTTGGCAGGGGAATACGTGCTGCTGAAGCTCACCGAAAGGGTCAACGGGATCCCACTGCCGCCTGTGGATATAGCTGATATGAGGGAGGAGCTTAAAAGCGGAAACAGAAGCCCTATCAGCATTAGGCTGGAGGAGCTCATCACCGACAGACTTGACAAAAAAGAGCAGGTAATGCTCTTCCTTAACCGGCGCGGCTTCAATACATACGTTTTCTGCCGCGAATGCGGCTATATAGAGAAATGTCCCAACTGCGACGTTTCGCTGACGTACCATTCCTCCTCAGGCAGGCTCAGGTGCCATTACTGCGGCTATGAAAAAGCCCCGGCAAAGCGCTGCCCGAAATGCGGGAGCAATAAGATACGCTTCATGGGTACCGGGACGGAAAAGATAGAAACGGCTGTCAGGGAATTGTTCCCCGAGGCAAGAGTGCTCAGGCTCGACTCAGACACTGCGTCTAAGGCTGGAGCCTACGACAGGATCCTGGGCGATTTCGCTGCTGGCCGCGCAGATATCCTGATCGGTACTCAAATGATAGTAAAGGGACTTGATTTCGACAATGTGACCTTGATGGGGATACTGCTCGCGGAATCATCTTTGAGCTTTCCCGATGTCAACGCCGCGGCACGGACGTTCCAGCTTGTGGAACAGGCTGCGGGAAGGGCAGGCAGGCGCAGCGACAACGGGATGGTAGTGCTGCAGACGTATATGCCTGATAGTCCGGTAATGGCCTACGCGGCAAATCACGATTACCAGGGTTTCTATTCATACGACATCAATTACCGCATGGAGATGGGATATCCGCCGTTTTCGGAGATCCTGGGCTTTTTCTCTGCCAACGAGAGCGAGGAAAGATGCAGGGCCGATGCAGAGAAAATGGCCGAGGCGATAAAAAAGCTGGCCATGGGATATAAAGAGGCTAAAGTCTATCCTCCTACGCCTTCATTCATCACCAAGATCAATAACCGATATATCTATCATGTGCTGGTCAAGATGCCGGAAGGCAGCCCGCTGCACGCGGTATTGCGCGATAATTACGATACGATCAGAAAAGGGGTCTCCTCTTACACCTATGCCGAGATAAATCCGACAGCACTTCTTTAGACTGAATAAAAAAACATTCATATATAAACAAAGGGGTTGAAAAAATGGCGATAAGAAATATTAGGATAACCGGTGACGAATTACTGAGAAAAAAGAGCCGTCCTGTGACCGAAGTGAATGACCGCATAAAGGACATCCTGAACGATATGTCGGAAACGATGTATGCAGCTGATGGCGTCGGTCTGGCTGCACCGCAGGTCGGGATACTGCGCAGGCTCGTGGTAATAGATATAGGCGACGGGCTGGTAAAGCTGGTGAATCCGGAGATAGTTGAATCCGAAGGCAGCGAAGTCAGTACGGAAGCCTGCCTGTCGGTGCCTGATATGATGGGCGATGTCACCCGTCCCGTGAAAGTGCGCGTCAAAGCTCAGGATGAGAACGGCAATGAACTTGATATCACGGCTGAGGGACTGTACAAGAAGGCGCTCTGCCATGAGATAGATCATCTTGACGGCATCCTTTATACCGACAGGGCTGTCAATATGCGCCGTCAGGACAGTGAAGCTTCTGAGGAAGAAAAAGAGGAAGAATGAGAATCATATACATGGGTACCGGTGAATTCGCCGTACCTCCCCTTAAGGCGCTCATTAAGGCCGGACATGAGGTACTTTGCGCCGTATGCCCTGAGGACAAGCCCAATTCAAGGGGAAATAAGATAATCCCATGCGCGGTCAAGGCTTTCGCCGCAGAACGCGGCATTGAGGTCTACCAGCCTCATCGTGCTAGCTCTTCCGAGAGCTTCGGGTATCTTTCCGCAAAAGGTGCGGACATCCTGATAGTCTGTTCCTACGGACAGATACTGAGGAACAATATCCTTACCATGTGTCCATACGGTGCATTGAACATTCATTCCTCTCTGCTTCCCAAATACCGCGGTGCTGCGCCGATGCAGAGAGCAGTTATGAACGGTGAGAGCCGTACGGGCGTTACCGTGATGTATATGGACGAGAGGATGGACACCGGGGATATCATGTATGCCTCCGAAATAGACATATCACCGGAGGATACTTTCGGTACGGTGAGCGGCAAGCTTTCCGAGGCAGGGGCATCCCTTATAGTGTCAGCTCTTGAACATCTGCAGGCGGGCGATGCGCCCAGGATAAAGCAGGACGGGGCAGAGGCTACGTATGCCGATAAAATAACAAAGGAAGAGACCAGGATCGATTTTGGTCGGGACGCCGATACGGTGGCCAACACGATACGCGGCCTTGACCCTGATCCGGGAGCCAGAGCTGCTTTTGCGGGAAAGAGCGTAAAGCTTTATGCCGCGGTATCCCTCGATGGCGTGACTTCAGGTTCTCCCGGGGAGATCATCGGGAAGAAAGATAATGGAATAATAGTCAGATGCGGCGAAGGAGCCGTACTGATAAAGAAGGTCAAGCCTGAAGGAAAGAACCTAATGGGAGCAATTGACTTCTATAACGGTATAAGAGACAAGAAAGGTGCGTCCTTTTCATGAACGGTACCGGAGAACGCGTCAGGATGCGCCGGACAAAGCCGATATCGCCTGCCAGGACGGCCGCTTACCGGGTACTGTGCGATGTTTTCATCAACGGGGCATATTCCAACGAATCGATCAACTCGAACTTCAACCCTGCCTTAAAGAAACCGGAGGACAGGGCTTTAGCTTCAAATATCATCTACGGGACGATAAAGAAGAAAAACCGACTGGAGATGATCATCGCAGCGCTGTCCAAACGTTCCGGCAGGAACGTTGACGAGAGGATAAAACTGATACTCATGATGAGCCTTTATCAGTTGTTTTACCTCGACAAAGTGCCCGGATACGCGGTAGTCAATGATGCGGTGGAGATGACAAGGCTTTACGGCTCCCCATCCTCCAGCGGCTTTGTGAACGCCGTCTTGAGAGAGGCGCTGCGCCGTGGAGATGCTCTCATTATGAGGGAGGACGATAAAAAAAATCTGCTCGCCAATGAATACGGCTTTGCTCCATGGCTGATCAAACTCCTCTCTGCCCAGTACGGGCTGGGAGGTCTTGCTGATATCGCCGCAGCGTTCGAAAAAAGCCCCAAAGTGACCTTGAGGGTAAATACGCTCAGGATCTCCGAAGAAAGGCTCATAGATAGACTTGCGGACAGCGGCATCTCGGCGGCAAAGACATTTGTTCCCGGAGTGATCACAGTGGAAAAAGCTGTCAATGTCTTTGCCGGCAGAGAATACAGGGAGGGACTTTTCTACGCTCAGGATATTTCCGGAGTCATATCTGGATATCTTGCCGGAGTGAAGGCGGGCTGCTCAGTACTGGATCTGTGCGCGGCCCCGGGAGCCAAAAGCTTTAACGCATACATATTGTCTGGAGGCAGTGCGTTTCTTACCGCCTGCGATATCTCCGCGTCCAAGGTGGATGCGATGAGAAGGGCAGCTTCCCAATACGGGATACCGATGAGAGCAATGAAGAGCGATGCATCGAGCTTCAATTCCGAATTCCGAGGGGCTTTCGATATAGTTATCTGCGATGTCCCGTGCAGCGGCCTTGGAGTCATCGGCCGCAAGCCGGAGATACTTTACAGGGTGACGGAAAGAAGTATTGAAGAACTTAAGTCGAAGCAGCTTGCGATATTAAAGAACGCTGTCAGCTACGTTAAGAAAGGCGGACGCCTCGTTTATTCCACATGCACCATCAACAGGGAGGAGAACGAGGATATAATTGCCCGTGCTTTGAGCGATATAAAAGGGATACGCCCTGCAAAGATCTCTTTGCCTTTTGAACTGGCTGTGCTTCACGAAGAGATGAAGAGCGGGATGCTGGTGCTCAATCCCGCGAAAGACAATACGGACGGCTTTTTTACGGCCGTGCTGACCAGGAGTCTTTGATGGAACCGCTTATCGGCAAAACAAAAGATGAATATGACGCCATCGTTTCTTCTTTGGGGGAAGCACCGTACAGGGCCCGCCAGATAGAGAGGAGCGTGAATGCAGGCAGGCTCATTGACGAAATGAGCGAACTCTCCTTAAAGCTGAGGGAAAAACTGAAGGTAGATTACACGACCTTCGCTCTGGACGAAAAAAGCGTTTTGACCGAAGAGAAAACGGATACCCGTAAATTTCTTCTCAGAACGCAGGACTCTGTTCTTATAGAATGCGTGGGGATGGTATATGACGGGAAGCTGTCCGTCTGTGTTTCCACGCAGGCAGGCTGCCCAATGAGATGTGCATTCTGCGAATCTGGGAGGAACGGACTGATCCGAAGCCTTACTTCTCCGGAGATCATCTCCCAGGCATATATTGTTTCCAGGAATATGGGGATGCCTGTACATTCCGTAGTCCTCATGGGCAGCGGCGAACCTCTGCTCAATTACAGAAACGTAAAGGAATTCATCGAATTCATAACAAGGGAAGATACGCTGGGAATAGGAGTGAGGCGTATCACCCTTTCTACATGCGGGGTCACCTCGGGGATCAAAAGGATGACGGATGACGGCTTAGGAGTGAATCTTTCACTTTCCCTTCATTGCGCTGTTCCTGAGATCAGGAAGACCATCATGCCTTCCGAGGAGAAGTTCCCGCTCAGTGAAGCTTATAAGGCATGCATGGAGTACCGCAGGGCATCGGGAAGACTTATAACGCTGGAGTATTCGGTGATCGACGGAGTAAACGATTCCATGGAATGCGCCAGAGCTCTCGCAGAGCTCATCAAGGGGAGCGATTGTGAAGTGAACATCATCGATTACAATCCCACCGAAGGTTACAGAGGTGCCAACAAAGCCAACACTGCGGGGGAGTTCGCAAAAAAGTTGAAAAGGCTTGGGATTAATTATACAATAAGAAGAAAGCTGGGCAGTTCCGTCGCGGCGGCATGCGGCCAGCTGAAAAGCTCCTATGAAGCTTTTTCGGAGAAGAAATGAAGAGTGTATCTTTGACTAACGTGGGGCTGGTACGTGAAACCAACCAGGACAGCATCATCAATCTTCGCGACAGCAAGGAGGATTATTTCCTAGCCGTAGCAGACGGCATGGGCGGACACAAAGCCGGCGATGTCGCCAGCGGAATTGCCGCGAAGGCGCTGACCTTGTTTTTCGAAAACTGCGACAAGTCCGACGTGTTGTCCAACAAGGAAAAGATCACCGGTGAGATAAAGCTGATCAACGATGCGATTCTGGCCAAATCCCGTGAAGACGAAAGCTGCGAGGGAATGGGCACCACGCTGACACTGTGCGTGACTGACGGCAGTAAAGCTGTATTCTATCAGGTAGGGGACAGCAGGGGCTATATACTCGGCAGAAACGGTTTCAGGCAGGTGACAAAAGACCAGAGCCTTGTGCAGTTCATGGTCGACACCAAACAGATCACTAACGAGCAGGCCAAGGACCACCCCAGCCGCCATGTCATCCTTTCCGCTCTTGGCACTGAGAAAGAATACGACATGGATATTTACGAAGAGGATATCCATGAGGGAGATATCATTCTCCTGTGCAGCGATGGGCTTTGTGATTATGTGCACGATGAGGATATGGAGAGGCTGATCACAGAGTCTGCGGATATTAAGACCGCAGCCGCTTCCCTGGTGAATGCGGCGAATGCCGCCGGTGGAGGGGACAATATCTCGGTCATCCTTTTTGAGGCTTAAGGATATGTTAGGGAAAACGATAGACGGAAAGTACAAGATAGAAGAACTTCTCGGCTCCGGCGGAATGGCCAAAGTCTATAAGGCCAGGGATATCCGGTTGGAGCGTATAGTGGCTGTTAAGGTCCTCAAGGAGGAATATGCCGACAACGAGCAGTTTGTCAACAAGTTCATGAAGGAAGCCAAGGCTGACGCCAAACTTGCCCATCATAATATTGTTGGGATATATGACGTCGGTGAGGATGACGGGCTGCCTTATATCGTCATGGAATATATCAACGGCCCAACACTCAAGGAATACATCACCGAAAAAGGGCAGCTCTCTCCTCATGAGACCATCGATATCATCTACTCCGTAACTCTCGGTATAGCTCAGGCTCATAAAAACGGCATCATACACAGAGACATAAAGCCCCAGAACATCCTGCTCACGTCGAACAGGGTGCCGAAGGTGGCTGATTTCGGCATCGCCACAGCTATCACTTCCAGTACGCTGACTGTCACTGAAGAAGCGTTAGGCAGCGTGCACTATGTCTCACCCGAGCAGGCAAGAGGCGGATTCCTGGATGAGAGGAGCGACCTTTATTCTCTGGGAATAATGATGTATGAGATGCTCACAGGCAAGCTTCCGTATGACGGGGACAGCCCCGTTGCAGTTGCCCTGATGCATGTGCAGAACGATGTGCCATCGCCGAAAAATCTTGTGCGGCGTATACCTGACGGTGTGGCTCAGATGGTACTGAACCTTACACGGCGCAAGACGCAGAACCGCTACCAGAACGCGAACGATCTGCTGAGTGATCTGAAGAAACTCAAGGCCGACATAAATGCGGATATAGCGCCTACTTACGGCAAGAACAAGGTCTCATCAAGGAGAAGGGCCATTGCCGAAAAGAACAGGCAGCGGCTCAAGAAAGCAATCATCATCACAGCATGCGTCCTACTGTCGGTTTCCCTGATCACGTTGATTGTATATACTGTCAGGGCGAACAGCAGAGTTTCCGTGCCTATTGTGACGGAGATGACCCAGGAAGAGGCAAGGGCGGCTATTGAGGAAGCAAAGCTGACATATTACGTAATCCAGTTTAAGTCCAGCGGTCAGGTCGAAGAGGGAAAAATCATCTCACAGACCCCCGAAGGAGGGAGTGTAGTCAAGAAAGGTACTTCTGTGGGTGTCATAGTCTCCAGCGGTCCTCAGGTAGTCAGAGTACCGGACGTTATAGGACTGTACGAGGCTGAGGCCGTCTCTAAACTGAAAAAGGCAGGATTCTCAGTCAGCGAGATAAAATATGAAAACAATACTGAGTATAAGAACGGGCAGGTATTTGACCAAAGTCCGGTGAAGGATACCCTGGTGGAGGAGGGGACAGAGATTACTCTGTTCGTTTCTCTTGGAAAAGATTCCACCACAGTGCCCAATCTTCTGGGTGAGAATCTGGAGGAGGCCAAGAAGCTCCTTACAGCCGCAGGTCTGAAGATCGGAGGGATTGATTACGAGGTTTCTGCCAAATACGCCAAGGGAGTGATTATAAAGCAGACACCTTCAGCATACAGCGAGGCGGATAAGAACACCAGTGTAGACGTTGTGATATCACTCGGAAACCTGATCACGAAGTATATTGAGTATGACGTAAAAGGATCGGGGGTCATAGTTGAAATACTGGTTGCCGATGTCCCGGGCGGAAGACCTTTGAATAGGGAGTATATGAGCTCTGATGAGAATCCCGAGCCTGAGGGCAAACACATAAAACTTGCCGTGACCAGATCTCCAGGGGAATACGAGTACATCATCTACGAGAACGACATACCTGAGGAAAGTGGAAGGATCAACTTCCAGTAATGGGCGAAGGGGTAATCATAAAGGGAATCGGCGGATTTTACTACATCATGACCGAAACGGGCGAGGAGATCCGCTGCCGCATGAAGGGTTCCTTCCGTACGAAAGACATAAAACCCGCTGTCGGAGACAGAGTAGCATTTTCAGAGGGAAAGCAAGGAGACGGCGTGGTGACAGCCATACGCGAACGCGTCAATTACATCACCCGTCCTTCGGCGGCAAACGTTGATTATTCACTCATAGTATTCGCGGTCAAGGATCCCGACCCGGATTATCTGCTCCTGGACAAGCTTCTCGCTGACAACGTGCTAAAAAACGTACCCTCCGATATATGCATAACCAAGTGTGACCTGGCTGATCCCGGGGAGGTTGATTATATCAGGGACAATTACCGGGATGCCTGTGAAAAGATATTTACCGTCGCTTCACTTGATGGGGAAGGGATAGAAGAAATAAAAGAATTCCTGAGAGGCAAAACCACGCTGCTGCGCGGTGTGTCAGGTGCGGGCAAATCGTCACTGATAAACGCGCTCACTGGAGATGAGCTCCAGCAGACCGGTGAGATATCGCGGAAGACCAGACGTGGCAAAAATACCACCAGGGCAAGCGTTCTGATTCCTTTGGAACGTGATACCTTCATACTGGATACTCCGGGATTTTCCGAATTTACCTTAAAAGACATCGAATATGATTTCTTATGGAAATACTATCCTGAATTTTACGAGCACTCGGATTGCCGCTATTTGAACTGCGTACATATAAACGAGCCTGGGTGCGAGGTGAAAGAGGCCGTAGCTTCAGGCGAGATAAGTGCTCTCAGATACGGGAACTACAAGACGATATACGAAGAAATGAAAAAAGCGCCGAAGGAATACTGAAATGACAGAGGATAAGAACAAGACGCCCGAACCCGTTGCGGAAGTGAACGGAAGTCAGGGGGCGGACATGGGGGAAACCCTGGCAGGCCAGGCGGAATTGCCGGAAACATCCCCCTTGCCGGAAAGCCTTCCGGAAGACGTGGATAAAAAAGAGGAATCTCCGAAGTCTGCGAAACGATCCTCAAAAAATACCAACCGTTCTTTAAGAGGGGACTTCCTGCTCTCGATCATCCCGGAATATGCCGACGGATTTCAGAAAGAATTCCCTCAGGGATGCCGTGTCCTTGGTACGAAGGACGGCAGGATCACTGTTATTTTGAATACTTCCCTAGGTGAAGTGATCAAATGGGCTATCGCCAACGCAGATAAAGGGGAGATACTAAAGCCTGATTCCGTACGCGCGGAGGTTAAGGAATATTTCGATGAGGCTTCCTGGCGCTACAGATAGGAAACCGTAATTCGGTTATATTGAATCAGCATTGATTCTTCTGACCCGGTCTTATAACAGATCGGGTCTTTCTTTGTCCCGGAACCTGATGATGGCTGATTTACCGCTGCAGAAGGTATCACCATTTAAGGAAAGTGCGGGGAATTCGCCAAAGACTATGTACAGGGCCTTATTTGTAATAAACTGAATGTATGAACGTCATAAATCAAGCGGCGTCAATTCATATGTAAGCATGAAAGGAACAAACTATGATCTACATTGCCAAGACCGAATCCGGTCTCGTACGCGGCCTTACAGCCGGTGACACATTTATTACCGTATTCAAGGGGATCCCCTTCGCGGCACCCGCTACCGGCAAAAACCGTTGGAGAGTGCCTCAGCCCGCTGAAAAATGGGACGGTATCAAAGACTGTTTCGAGTTCGGCCCTGCTGCCTACCAGACGGTAAAGACCGGAGAAGGATTTTACGATAAGGAGTGGCACAACAACCCTGAATGGGTGATGAGCGAAGACTGCCTCCAGCTGAATATCTGGACTCCCGCAAAGGATCCAGGTGAAAAACTGCCGGTCATGGTTTGGATTTACGGCGGCGGCCTGCAGGAAGGCTATCCAGGAGAGATGGAATTCGACGGAGAGAGGATTGCCAAGAGGGGTGTGGTCCTTGTATCGGTCAACTACCGCGTAAACGTTTTCGGCTGGCTGGCGCATCCCGAGATTACTGCTGAATGCGGAGGAAAGGACTGCACTAATTTCGGTCTTTTCGACCAGAAGGCCGGCATCGAGTGGGTTTACAGGAATATCGCTGCTTTCGGAGGAGATCCCGAGAATATCACGATTTTCGGACAATCCGCCGGAGGAAGGAGCGTTATGAGCCAGGTCGTGTCTCCGAAAAACAATGACGGTCATATTAAACGCGCCATCTCACAAAGCAGCACCCCGCTGAACTTCGGTTTTGGCCACGGCAACGATTACCCCACGCTCCACGAAGCGGAAGAAATGGGAAAGAGGTTTTTTGAATTCATAGGGGCGAAAAATCTCGAGGAAGCGAGAAGCATGCCTGCCGAATTCATACGGGATAAAGGCGCGGAATTCAGTCAAAAAAGAATGGGCAGCTGGCAGTTCACGGTAGACGACAGCTTCCTTCCCGGGGAACCCGTAACTTTGCTCTGTGAAGGGAAATATATAGACATCCCGATGATGTGCGGATCAACGACCGGTGAATTTTTCGATCTGATTAACGCCAAGGATATGGCCGGTCTTGAAAAGACCGCCCGTGCCCTTTACGGAGAATACGCCGATGAGTTCCTGAAGGTCATAGAATTCGACAAGAATGATTTCGAGCGCTCAATGGCTCTCTGCAAGGTAAACGGAAGCGCCTTCTCCGCCAGACTCTTCGCCATGCGTTCCGCCGATCTCGGACGCACTACATATCTGTATCAGTTCGATCCCGAAATCCCCGGAGAGGATCATCCCGGAGTATTCCACTCTTCAGATCTCTGGTTCGTTTTCGAGACTCTCGGCAAGTGCTGGAGACCGTTCAAGGGCAAGCACTATGATCTAGCCCGCCTCGTCTGCAATTACTGGACCAATTTTGCCAAGACCGGAGACCCCAACGGGAAAGATACTGACGGCAAAGCCATGCCTGTCTGGATACCGTTCACGGATGACAGCAGTCACCTTATGGTCTTCGAGGATACTGCTCACATGGGCGATGAAAAGGATATGAGCCCATCCGTAAGTGAAATGTATCGTCTGGCTGCAGATAAGATGTGGAGAAAATGATACATTCATTCTGATGAAATATGTGCGGCGCCTCGACGAAAGTCGGGGCGTTTTTTTCTATAGCATTGTCTGCGGCGGTTTCTAGGCTTGCTGTTTGCTGAACTATATTAATCTGAATGCATTGCATGAAACAATGTGCTATAATAAATCAGACATCACAAATCAAATTCAAAGGGAGAATAAGATGGCAGAAGAAAAAGAATACATATGGAAACAGAAAGAGCGGACATTTCCCTGGATGATCCAGCAGGCGAAGCCCCCTCTGGAAAAAGCTGACCGTCCTATATCAGTCGTGGAGAACTACTCCAGAGCCGTTACGGGAAACCATCCGAAATGGATGCCCGCATACAGCTGGGAATCCAACACGATTTGGCCGGACGTTGTTGAGGAGCATCCAGTACCCGAGGTAGACGGATTAGACTACTGGGGAGTTTACTGGGTAATGGTGGAGATCGCCGGTGGAATGATCACCAAACCCGGAACCCGCACATTCTCGTCCATCGAGAATTGGCGCAAGGAGGTCAAATGGCCTGATACCGAACTGTTTGACAAGATCGACTGGAAATATGACGGCGAAAAAATCGCTTCTCGTATGGATCCGGAAAGAGCTCACATCTATGAATGCGTAGAAGGGATCTTTGAGCGCCTGCATGAGATGATCCCGTTTGTGGATACTCTGCTCGCTTTCGTGGAAGAACCGGAAGAAACGAAGGCATTCTTTGAGAGGATGGCAGATTACAAGATCAACTGCTGCCAGAGGATCTTTGATAATTACGGGAGAGTAGACGGCGTGCTCTATCACGATGACTGGGGAAATGCGAAATCGGGATTCTTCTCCAATGAAATGTTCCGTGAATTCCTCTTCGAGCCCACCAAGCGCCTCATGGACTTCATAAAGGGACAGGGCAAGTTCATCGAACTGCACTCCTGCGGAAAGAACATGCAGTATGTGCCTATGATGATCGAGATGGGCATCGATATGTGGACACCTCAGGAAAACCTGAACCCGCCTGATGAGCTCTTCGAAAAATTCAACGACCGCATTTCCTTCGCTTTTGCGGTTAACGGTCTCGATAAACCTGAGATGACAGAGAACGATGTCCGCAAAGTCGTACGCGATTTTGTTGACAAATACGGCAAGAACGGCCGAGTCCTTGCCAGCCTGCGCACCCCGTTCAATGCACCTGAAAGAGCCGTATGGGCAAGGGATGAGCTATTCAACTATTCGCTGGAATACTACGACAAAAAGTGGTAAAAATCCGTATACGCCGCCTCAAAGCGGCGTTTTTGTTTGCTTATGATTCGCGAAGTCTCTGTCTGGAGAGCCCTTCTTTTTGACAAGTGTACCTGAGAAGGATATAATCTCACTGTCCGAGCGTGAGACTGCAGCAACGAAGGAGGAGAATGGATGCTGGATATTTCAAAAAAAGACGCGCTTATGTGGTTCAGGTTCTTCGATTCTTTGCCTGAGGATGAGGAACTCACAACCCGTCAGATGGAAATCGCTTATGCCGTCATCTCTCAGTTGGAGGAGGCTGTCGAAATCAGAAGGAAGCCGCTGATTGACAGTGTCAGGAATGCATTCACTCTGGGCAGCAGAACGCTGTCATCAGGCAATGCAGAGAAGTTTCCAAAGGGATGCGTATCCTGTCTTTCCGGAAGCGGGCTCACGGCTGTGAGAAAAACGAACAAATGCAACCTGAGATGCAAATTCTGCTATAATTTCGGAGCTATGGATGAACAGGAACCTATCGGCCGAGGCATGTGGGAAATAGGAGGGATGCGTTACCGTATAGAGGATATTCCTAAGATGATCGCCATCCAGGGCAAGCCCAGCGGTGTGGCGTATGTTTACCTTGAACCGTTTATGGAGATCGAGGAATACTACCCGATAATAACGGAATTCGCAAAAGCAGGAGTCTATCAGCATTTATATACCAACGGCACGCTGGCCAGTGAAGAGAATCTGAGGATGCTGGGAGAGTCGGGTCTGAACGAACTGCGTTTCAATCTCGGTGCGTCAAACTGTTCTGATAGGGTGATAGAGAATATGACTGCAGCCAAACGGTTTATCCCGTCCGTGGGGATTGAAACACCGATGACACCTGAGTTTTACGAGAGCTTTCTAATGAAGAAGGATGAGATCCTTGCCACTGGTATTGATTTTATAAATCTGGCGGAAATGCACCTAAACGAGAATAATATAGATAACTACGCAGGTGAGAGCCTTTATATGACCCGCTTCGGTTATATATCACCTGTTTTCAGCAGGGATCTTACGTTGAAGCTGATGGCGGTGTGCAGCGAAGAAGACTGGCCTGTATGTGTCCATGACTGTTCGAATATGACAAAGGTAATGAGAGGTCTCAATCTGAAGAAGGAAGGCGGCTGGTTTGGAAACAATGATTATGCCATGGAATTCGCAAGTATCCCCTATTATGCCTTTATATCCGCATTGGAGGATGAAACTCTCCCATTCGTAAATGAGGAAGAGCTCCCGGAGGGATACCGCATCGGAGATATAGTGATATAGAAGCAGCAGACGATTCCGTCCGGATCATTGAAGTAATGATATTAGCGATATTTCCCGGGAAATACGCACAGTGAACCATATTTCCCGGGACATATCAATACTCGGGATCTTGTGCGGGATGTTAAAAACAACAGAAAAAAACGGAGACAGGACGTCGAGGCTGTCTCCGTTTTTGATATCAATTAATGATCGTTCGCTATTCTAACGGTTTCTAACGTTAGAATAAGCGGGGCGATTCCTGCATCCAAAAGTACCGCAAAGAACGCTATTTCTGAGAAAAATCAGTAATCAAGTTTTCTGTAGTAGCGTCTTATTTCCATGTCATGGCCTGTGAGAGCCTCCAAATGGATGTCAATACGGTCATTGACGGCGCGCAGCAGATGATGGGCTATCCTTTCGCGGAATTTGTCCGGAATACCCGGTGAAGGGTAGTCCATCGAATCAAACACGGTATAATTCCTGTTAATCTTTTTCAAAAAGCCTGCTACTCTTTCTCCCGCCGCTCGCTGATAGTCCTCACCGATATAAACCGTTACAGGCGTATCTTCGCTTATTATCTCGAGAGTGCCGTGGAAGAATTCGCAGGAATGGATGGATTTTGTGTGCATCCAGTGCTGCTCTTCAAGGTAACACATGGCAAAGGAATATATCGCCCCCCATAGGTTTCCTGCGGCTGTAAAGTAATGCAGCGGGTCATCCTTGTGCTTTTCTGCCCAGTGAAGTGCTTTTTCATCACCCGCATACGCTGCACTGATGACTGAGTCCGCCAGATTATTTTCTACGGCAACGTTGTATTCATCATATTCAGGAAATTCACCTCTCAGATGCAGGATGGCATCCGAGAGCATGAATAATTTAAGCTGTTCATTTCCTGGGTAATTAATCACCCAGTCGGCCTCATGTCTGATCTCGGCTTCAGGATTGTCAAGAAAAGCTACGATACGCGCGCCTTCTGCTTTAGCTCTGGTGACGGCAGATATTATTTCCTTGGTAGTACCCGATACTGACGAGAAGACTACGATGCTGTTTTTCCCTAAGCGTTTTGCACCGCCCATGGAATATTCCCCTGCGCTAAGAGTGCGCACAGGCAGAAGGCTTTGCCCCTCTATATGGCAGACTGTCTGCATCGCTGAAGCGAGAGTTCCGCCGATGCCCATGAAGAATAACTCGTCAAAGCCTCTGTTTTCGATATCTTCGGCAATCTTCTCTATTTCGCCCCGGAGTGCAAGAGCCCCGTTGATGCTGTTTCTTTTTTCGTTTTCGTCAAATTTGAGCATATGTTTCTGTTTAAAAGATCTATCCTAAATGTATTAATTTACCATGCAGCCTTGTACGTCTATTTTACATATTTCTCGTAATAATCCTCATAAGCGATCCCGTTCTCATGGATAAAGGTCGCGGCATCAACACCCACGTAGCGGAAATGCATGCATTCGTAGATATAACCGGTTATATCAGTTTTGTCCTCAAGATAACGCAGTATGAAACCGTATTTGTGGGCATTGGCATGAACCCATCTGCCTGCCGCACTGTCTCCGAAAGACCAGTATCCGACGCCCGGACTGCTTAAATCAATGGCAAGTCCTGTCTGATGTTCGGAAAAGCCGGGGCGGGCCGAGAACGTATCGGCTTCCGCTTTGCCGTGCCCCGCGACATAATTATTGTACATGCCTCTCTGTTTGGAATAGCTTCTATAGCCTGAATTGATCTTTATAGTGTATCCGGCAGCTTTAGCGTCAGTCGCCATTTTTACGAAAGCTTCATAGGCAGGTCTGCTTAGCTTTGCGGAAGAATACTGGCAGTATTGACTGGCTGCGTTTACCAGATCGTCCGGAATATATGAGCTGTCAAGGTAGTGGTATTTGTTCACGAGTACCATGATGCCTTTACTCAAGTCTGTCGGTTCTATGTCTTCGTAAGCCGTCTTGTCACGGCAGGCATTGACCTTTTCCACCACAGCCCGTACGTTCTGACTGTTCCCGTCGTAAAGAGCGAGATAGCGGGAAAGATTTTTCCCCACAAAGAATTTATCCTGGGAAAGTTCTAAGACACGCTCATCCGGTCCCTTCGGACATAGAATATCAACGTCCCAGTTGACGAACTCTACCGCTTCTTCCATGCTTAGGCCGTAGCCGGCCCGATAGTATGCGTTATATCGTTCCAGACGGTCTGCGCTTACGTCCTTGATTTTGACGAGGGAATGGAAATAGCCTGCTTTTACGGCAGCAGGTCGCAGGTCTGCATCTTCGGTAGGGGCTGGATTCATGGCATTCCAAAAGACCTTCCCCAAAAATACCGACAGAACGCAGAGGACAAGGATAAAGAATAGACGTGCGTAAGTATCAAATTTGGTTAGTCGTTTCTTTTTCTTCTTTTTCATGGTATTTTTCAGAAGAAGTATATCACATTTGTATTCTGTATCAAAAAGAGATCATGCCATTTGAAAAAGCATATCGCATCCATCGGCTTATGGTATAATCTGAACGGATCATATGCAAATGGAGGAACTTTATATGTACGAAAACAGTGACATTATGGAATATGTGACAGAGATAGTGGCTGCAAGCGTTGAAGATGCGGGAATATCCATCGACGAAGAAAGCGGGAAGAAGGTAGCGGAGTTTTTCAACGCCATCCTGAAGGGGATAAAAGTGCCGGAAGAAGAAAAGGTAACTGAGGTTTCAGTGGATGATGCGGAGGATCAAACGGCGGAAGCAGTGGAAGACGAAAATGCCGGTTACTTTGAGATATTCAAGGATTCAGGGGATAAATACCGTTTTGTGCTTAAGAACAACGAAGGAGCGATGCTGACGATCTCAAACTCCTATGAAGACGCCGCTTCATGCAGAGCAGGCATAGATGAGCTCAAGGCCGCTGCACGCAACGCTGCCGTGACTGAAAGACAGTAGTAATTGATAAGACAACGGTCAATAATTATACAAATAACCAGCGATGAAAAAGCAACCGCATTTGCGGTTGCTTTTTTGTGATCACGATATGCCGAGAGGATAGTGAAAGTTTATTCTATAATGTCGATGTCATCATCGAAGTCTTCAAATTCTTCATCCTGTGTGCCATCGTAGGTCAGGATAGGCTTGCCTGAAAGCGTCTGGCGTACCTTGGCTTCAATCTCGTCGCAGACATCTTTGTTTTGTTTCAGATAGTTCTTGAGGTTCTCTCTGCCTTGGCACATGCGCTGGGTATCGTAGGAATACCATGAGCCGGATTTTTCGATGATACCTGCTTCCACAGCCATATCAGCAACGTCCCCCTCGTGTGAGATACCAGTTCCGTACATGAGATCGAACTCCGCTGTTTTAAAGGGAGGAGCGACTTTGTTTTTTACGATCTTGACCTTTGTGCGGCTGCCGGTCATTGTAGCGCCGTCTTTTATGACCTCTCCCTTGCGGACCTCCATACGGACTGAGGAGTAGTATTTGAGTGCGCGCCCTCCCGGGGTAGTCTCGGGATTGCCGAACATGACGCCGACCTTTTCCCTCAGCTGGTTGATAAAAACGATAGCCGTGTTGCTTTTGCTGACAGGACCCGAAAGCTTCCTGAGGGCCTGACTCATAAGCCTCGCCTGCAGTCCGACATGTGCATCGCCCATTTCGCCTTCTATTTCCGCCCTTGGAACGAGAGCTGCAACGGAATCTATGACTATGATATCAATGGCATTTGAACGTACCAGCGCTTCAGCAATCTCCAGCGCCTGTTCGCCCGTATCGGGCTGGGACACGATGAGGTTATTTATATTGACTCCGAGAGCCTGCGCGTAGACAGGATCCAAAGCATGCTCGGCATCTATGAAGGCAGCTATTCCGCCATTCTTCTGCGCCTGAGCGATCATCTCGAGAGCGACGGTCGTCTTGCCGCTGGATTCCGGGCCGTATATCTCGATGATCCTGCCGCGGGGAATACCTCCTACTCCGAGAGCGAGATCGAGGGCGAGACTGCCTGTTGAGATCACATCTATAGGCTCAACGGCGCTGTCCCCAAGCTTCATCACGGCTCCCTTGCCATAGTTTTTTTCTATATTTTTCATTGCCAGTTCAAGGCTTTTCAGCTTATCTTCCATGAGAGGTCCTCCGTTCAAACATATGTTCTAAAATTATTATACATGCAATCTGGCAAAAAGCAATGATATTTAAACTATTTCACGTTTTCCTCGTCGATATACTTCTTGATCAGCGCGAAGGCTCCGGCTACTGCGCGGGAGCGTACTTTGGAACGATTCCCCCTGTAGACCGTCCTTATGTGGCCGATACGCCCTTTGTAGTATATGCCTGTATATACTAGTCCCACGGGCTTATCCTCGGTGCCTCCCGTAGGTCCGGCGATACCGGTTGTGGATACTGCGATATCGGTGCCGTAAAGTTGTGCTGCTCCTTCCGCCATTTCCTCTGCAGTCTGCCAGCTGACCTCCGTATATTCGTCGATGGTCTCTTTTCTGACCCCGAGCAACTTCATCTTAGCTTCGTTGCAGTAAGTAACAGCTCCTCCTGAGAATACAGCGGATATCCCGGAATAATCGGTGAAACGGGCGGCGATGAGTCCTCCCGTGCAGCTTTCAGCGCAGGATACGCTGAGACCATGTTCAATGAGGTAAGCACAAACCCAATCTGCGATGTCTTCATTGCCGACCGAGTATAATCTGTCCTTAAAAAGTGACCTGACTTCGGGATCCTTTTTCTCTATCAGAGCTTCAGCTGCTTCGAAATTATCGGCATATGCCGTGGCTTTAACCCTTATGATCCCGTCTCCAACGTAGGTGTTGAGAGTATAGTTCTCATCAGTGACTATATTGTCGCGGATGGCCTGTTCGGTTGCGGATTCTCCATCGTCCAGAGTCAGCATGTAGTATCTCTCGGCATAGCCGGTGCCTCCAAGCTTCTTCAGCTTAGGCAGCACGAAATCCTCCATCATCGGGGTGTTCTCTCCGGGAGGACCCGGCAGGAGCACAACTGTCCTTCCGTCCTTTTCAAGCCAGATACCCGGGGCTGTTCCGTTGTTGTTCTCTATGGCCAGAGATCCTTCGGGAATCAGAGACTGCTTATTGTTATTGACCGTCATGGTGATATTCCATCTGGCAAACAGGTCTTCGTTTTTTTTCTGGGTATAATCGTCCTGGACCAAGGGCAGTCCTAAGGCGTCACTTACTGCTTCCTTGGTAAGGTCATCTGCAGTAGGCCCGAGCCCTCCGCAAAAGACCAGTACGTCTACCTGATCCCATGCGCGGAGAGCCTCTGCTTTCACGGTATCCCACTCATCGGGGATCACGCTTTGATACAGAGTACGTATGCCGATATCGTCCAAACTCCTGGCGATAAAGGCAGCGTTGGTATTTACGGTATCACCGAAAAGGACCTCGTCACCGACAGCGATAATCGCTGCTGAGATTCTGTTATTTTTCATAGGCTATCACATCCCTGTTCTTGATAAAGTAATTGGCCCCTGAAAGCACCGTGAAAAACACGGAAGCGTAGTAGATGACCGTTGCAGGCAGCATGACTACCGGCAGAAGCCCTTCGAAATGCATGAGCACGAGAGCTATCATCTGGAGCGTGGTCTTGATCTTTCCGAAAATGTCGGCAGCGAGCACTCTACCTTTGAGCACAGCCATATTCCTGAGCCCTGTCACGGCTATCTCGCGGGCTACCATTATTGCACAGCTCCAGGATGATACTCTGCC
This sequence comes from Eubacteriales bacterium, assembly GCA_024685545.1. Lineage (GTDB taxonomy): Bacteria > Bacillota > Clostridia > Eubacteriales > Anaerofustaceae > JAAYHF01. The sequence goes on from JAIKVR010000091.1 coordinate 22,170, forward strand.
CAGACCGGTGAATATTATGACCGAGGTGAGCACCAATATCTTGTCTGCTATAGGGTCTGCGAATTTGCCGAAGTCAGAAACCAGATTGTATTTTCTGGCAATCTTCCCGTCCAGGGTATCTGTCACTGATGCCAGAATGAAGATCACTCCGGCGATGAGCGTGTGATGCTTAAAGGCAATGAGCATTGCCGCTGCGTATATAGGTACGGCGATGATCCTTGCGATTGTGAGTTTGTTCGGCAGGTTTTTGTCGATTTCTTTTGTCATTTTGATTGCCCCCATAAATCGTATTCTGTGGAATCAGTTATCGTCACGTCGGCGTAATCACCGGCGTTGAGCGCTTTTTCAGATGTAAAATAGACCTCTCCGTCCACCTCAGGGGCGTCCAGATAGCTCAGACCGCTGTAGTATCCTCCCGGTTCCTCCGGTTCCTCCTCGACCAGTACGGTGAGTGTCCTGCCGATGAAGCTCTCCATAACGGAAGCGGAGATATCCTTCTGGGCTTCCATGACCCTGTCGTACCTAGCCTGTTTTACGTCTTCGTCTATCTGATCGGGAAAATCTGCGGCTGCAGTCCCTTCCTCTCTGGAATAAACGAAAACTCCTGCTCTTGTAAGCCGGTATTCCTTAAGGAAGTCTATAAGCTCATCGACGTCCTCTTCCGTTTCCCCGGGGAATCCTGTCATAAAAGTGGAGCGGATGGCGATGCCGGGAACTGCTTGCCTAAGAGCTTCCACGCATCCTCTTACGGTCTCTCTGGTCGCACCTCTGCCCATGCGCCTTAAGATGTGCGAGCTCACGTGCTGGAATGGGATATCTATGTATTTCACGAGTTTTTCTTCGGTCATGTATGCATCTATCAGCTCTTCGTCCACAGCCTCCGGGTAGACGTACATCAGACGCAGCTGCCTGAGGCCGTCTATTAGGGCAAGCTTATGGATCAGGGGGACGATCATCCTCCGACCATAATTGTCGGTGCCGTATTCACCAGTATCCTGAGCTACGATGATCAGCTCCTTTGCGCCTGCGGAAACGACCTCTTCAGCCTCGCTGCAGATGTCCTCGATCCTGCGGCTGCGCTGCTTCCCGCGTATCAGGGGGATCGCGCAGTAAGTGCACCGGCGGTCGCAGCCTTCGGCGATCTTTATGTAGGCGTACGGTGTGTCGTCCAGTCTCTGTCTGCCCGTTTCGACCAGCGGAGCATTGTTGTCTGTCCTGTAGATATGCTTGCCTGCAGTTGGCTCTTTTTCTCCTCTGAGGATCTTCGCTATATCATAGAGATCCATCGCGCCTAGGATGTAATCAGCTTCGGGTATTCCCTTCGCTATCTCGTCGGCGTAGCGCTGGGAAAGGCATCCGGTCACAACGATCTTAACATCCGGCCTTTCTTTCTTCATCTTTACCGCATCGAAGATAACACCTACGCTTTCGCTCTTGGCGGCTTCGATAAAACCGCAGGTGTTTACGATGACATAGTCCGCATTTTCGGATGAATCCACGATCTCGAAGCCTGCTTCCTTCAGCAGAAAAGCCATGTTCTCGCTGTCACAGGTATTTTTCGCGCAGCCCAGTGTTATGATTAGTACGTTTCTGTTCATGGTATCAATGCCTCGGGAGTAATGAGCACGTCTCTGGGCTTGCTGCCGTCCGCGGCGGATACATAGCCCTTTTCCTCAAGAAGGTCCATAATGCGGCCGGCCCTTGCATATCCGAGACGCAGCCTGCGCTGGATCATGGATGTGGAAAGCTTGTTCTTGTTTGCGAAACCTACTTCGAGGGCCTTGCGCACGAGGTAATCGTCGTCATCCAATTCTTCATTGGTTATGACGTTCCTTCCGCCTTTTTCGGTTATCGCAGCAGTCTCCGATTCGATCTTCTCGGCAACGGCTTCGTCGTAATTGCTCTTATTCTGTTCCTTGATATACTCGACGATCTTTTCCACTTCTTCGTTTGTTATATAGGCACCCTGGGCTCTTATGGGTGAGGATTCGTCGATAGGCTTATAGAGCATATCGCCTCTACCGAGCAGCTTCTCCGCACCTCCGGAGTCCAGTATTGTGCGTGAGTCGACCTGGCTGGCTACGGCAAAGCTGATGCGGGAAGGAATATTGGCCTTTATCGTGCCCGTGATAACATTGACGGACGGACGCTGGGTAGCAAGCACCAGGTGAATGCCGCAGGCACGTGCCAGCTGGGCTATACGGCAGATGGAATTCTCTACCTGCTGGGCGGCTACCATCATCAGGTCCGCGAATTCATCTATTATGAGAACGATGAAGGGGAGCTTTTCTCCGCCTTCCTTTACCATTTTATCGTTATATCCGGCAATATCCTTGACCTTGCTGTCGTGGAATTTCTGGTAGCGGTCCTCCATTTCGCGGACAGCCCATCCGAGGGCCCCGCTGGCCTGCTTTGCGCTGGTGACAACGGGAATGAGCAGGTGAGGAATGTCGTTGTATACTGACAATTCCACCATTTTCGGGTCGATAAGTATCATTTTCACCGTTTCTGGAGAAGCATGATAAAGCAGGGACATGATGATGGAGTTTATGCAAACGGACTTTCCGCTTCCTGTGGCACCGGCGATCAGAACGTGAGGCATCTTTGCAATATCCATTACCAGTGTCTGGCCGTTTATCGTTTTCCCGAGCACGGCAGCTAGCGGAGAGCGGTTCTCAGTGAAGGACTTGTCGTTTATCACCTCGGAGAGCCATACGGTGGCAGGTTCCCTGTTGGGTATCTCTATCCCGACGGCCTTCTTTCCGGGTATCGGCGCCTCTACCCGCACCTGTCTCGCGGCCATCGCATAGGCGATATCGTCGGAAAGAGAGGAGACCTTGCTCATCTTGACTCCGGGTTCCAGCTGCAGCTCGTACCTCGTCACTGTAGGTGCGACGGTTATATCGGCGACTTCCGCTTTAATACCGTAATCGGAGAGAACTCTGACAAGCGTGGCTGCCTCAGTGTTCTTTTCGGTTTTTTCCCTGCCGGCGCTTTTCTTCCCGCTCGGTTTGTTCAGCAGATTCAAAGGAGGAAACTTGTAAAACTTGTCGCCCGCGTCGTCCAGGGATTCTTCCTTCACTTTTGCGCTCACTTCCCTTAGAGCCTGATCTTCCTCTGCCGCTGTAAGCTTATCCCTGCGGAAATTCTCGGACGCCTGCTTCTTCGCTTCCTGTTCATCCGAAGAACCGAGGAGAACTACTCCTTCGGGTTCGTCATAGGTGATCTGTTTGCCCCTCAGATCAATGAAACTGCCCGAGGAGGCTTCCTTGTTTGCGTCCTTTATGATGATCCCAGAATTATCGAAAAATCCATCCCCGACCTGGGGCGTGTTTCCGCTTTTCGCTCTGCGGGACTTTTTCCTTCCGGCTTCGATAAATACTATCCTGTCGCCGTTCTTGGTCTGCATGATCGTTTTACCTTCAGGATATGCGGCTGTGTCCGCAGGAGGGTTTTCCACTCGGCGGCGCGCTATGCGGCGTTTGGCTGAATCGATGACTTCGCCGGCCGCTTTGCCTGCTTTATCGGCGCCTGTCCTGAGAATGTCCACAAAGCTCACCTTGAGGATGGCGATGAAGGCAATGATGCATGTAAATATGATGATTATCCATGAAGCGGTCTGCTGAAAGGCTGTTATCAGGAGTTTATCGATAAAGCATCCTACTGCCCCGGCAGTCGTTTTATCGAGCCAGAGCGAGGCGTAGAGCAGGGGATCGTTCAGTGCGTAAGGCAGGTATGTGCGCTCGGTCAGACCGACAGCGCAGGTAGAAGCCAGAAATAGCACGTAAATATATCCCGCGGCAGCACGCCTTCCTGCGATGAGCGCGATTCCGTGCAGTATGATGGCAGCTCCGAGTGCAGCCCTGCCGAAGGTTCCGAAGAGCCTGAGGAGCAGCTCGCAGACGAATGCGCCGACGGTGCCGGTGCTTCCGCTGAAAATAAAGATCAGGATGAGTACACCAAGCAGAATCAGGGCTATGCCTGTGATCTCGTTTTTCAGCGCTGCCTCCTTCCTCTTTTCGGCAGCTGTCTTCCTCGGAGAGGCAGTGCTTCTTCTTTTATTTGATGATGAAGTCCTTTTCCCTGTACTTGTGTTTCTTGTCGTCATTTTATATCCTTTGCTAATTCGATAAGGCGGTTGAGCCTCTGGGCGAAGGCTGAACGGCTGACCCCTGCCCTTTGGGCGAGCTGGCCTGTTGACTCCTCCGGATACAGCTCCCTGAGGCGGCTGGCTTCGATGAGGGCAGGTGACAGCGACGAGAGCACTCCGGCTCTTGACAGTGCGTCTATGGCTTCCCTCTGCCGTACGGATGCCGCAGCAATCCTGTCAACATTGGCATCGTACATATTGCCTTCCCTCACAGCGCGGGCTCTGGCCCCCCTGAATCCTTCCGTGTCGTACATCCTGAAAAGGGCCGGGGTTTCCCCGATGACGGCCAGCAGATTTTCCACGCTTTCAGCCCTCTTTATATAAACGATTATATCATTTTTAAGCTGTCTTGTTTTGGCGATTATTCCGAAATCGGCGATGAGCTCCCTGAGGCTCTCCGCGGTTTTGGGATAGGAAAGCGTGAATTGAGCTTCGTAGCCGCGGGACGGTTCCATGATGAGCCCGCAGCCTGTAAACGCTGCCAAGATGAAAGCCTTCTTCGCCTCTTCGTCGGGAATGAGTCCCGTATCTATAGGTCCTCCGAGGGTTAATACTCCCTCAGGGGAAAGGATGCCGTAATTGTGTAGGAGCATCGTGGTCACACTGCTGTCAGGAATATCGAGCCGATATACAGTACGCCCGCCGAAAGCATTTACCCTTCTGTGGGATATCTCCCCGCTGAACGAGATGACTTCCTTGACGAGTTTGAAGGCGAAAGAGACAGAAGGAGCGTGTGAGGATTCGAAATACAGCGCGGCTTTCCCTTTTCCCCGGAATACGATCCCGAAGGATGTGATGATGAGCGCGTAAAGAGCTGCGGAAGCACTGTTGAAATCCGCCGGGAAAGAGTTTATTATCCTGTCCTTTATATTGCTGTTCAGGCTCATGAAAAGATTATAGCACCATATGTCTGCAGAGAAAACCGCGAATGAAGAGGAGAGAAAAATGGCTGTCAAACGCGGTAAATGCGGGATAATGTACTATCGTGCCTACAGGAAAGCAGGTCGGTATCTGTGTTTTAATAATCTCTTAATCAAACCCGCCGCTGATTCTAACACATTTCAGAGATAATTGGGATGAAAAAGGGGGAAACTAAGATGTTAAAGACGGTCAAAACGATATCCACTTACAGAAAGATCCTATATGGGATCGGCTCCGCCACATTGGCCGCCGCCCTTACGGTGTTCCCGCTGGCGGTGATGATGCTGGCAGCTGCCGCAACAGAGAAAAAGCTCAACCGTGATCTCCGGGAAATGGGCAAGGACACTCCCGTGATGGTGATCGCCAGCGAGGATGAGGCCGCCGAAGCGGTCAAATAACAGCTCGTTCTGTCATGAGGAATGATTCAACAAGCCGCGGATGACTCCAATCTTCCGCGGCGGTTCTATTTAGGAAAAAGGTCACTCCTCTTCTTTTGCGATCGAGATGACCGGGCTGACGGGCAGAGCAAGCCCTGCTGCAGCTTCTACAGCTTTGAGAAGGGCCGTAGGCACCGGGCATGCGGGATGAACGCAGAAGGAACGGGCTTTGTCGAAAAGCTCCCCGTCCCGGCTGAGTACTTCCTCGAAAGGATCAGCCTCAGTGATCGCCTCGGCCATCCTTCGCACATGTGGGCATTCGGAGTCAACGGAGATATGGGCCGTGCCGTCCTCGTCGGTGTAAACGCTGAGAGAGGTGTTGAGCCGGCAGGCACCGGCCATGACGTCGACTTTTATTTTCATACAGATAGATTCCTTTCCGTATTTGTTATAATGGCACCTGAATGATTTTATCATTGCTGATATGCCGATTCAACCGCCGTTATGCTACAATGCGGATAGAAAAATCGCCTGTAAAGGCTGAAAGGGGAAATTATGATAGCAGTTATCGAAACCGAGTACGGAGACATCAGGGTCAGACTTGATGAGCAGGCTGCCCCTGTCACATGCGCCAACTTCGCTGAACTTGCACGCCGTGGATTCTATGACGGTCTCATCTTTCACCGAGTGATCTATGGTTTCATGATCCAGGGAGGGGATCCAAATGGGAACGGCACTGGAGGAAGCGGGAAAAACATCAAGGGCGAATTTGACGCCAACGGTTGGGAAAACCCGATAGAGCATAAAAGGGGAGTGATCTCCATGGCCCGTGCGGCAAACTTCGATTCGGCTTCCAGCCAGTTCTTCATTATGCACAGGGACGCTCCGCATCTGGACGGTCAGTACGCGGCTTTCGGCCATGTGATAGAAGGGATGGATGCCGTAGACAGGATCGCATCCGCCGATACTGATTCTTATGACAGGCCGAAAGATCCCCAGATAATGGAAAGAGTATACATACAGGAAGATGAAGAAGCCTAAGAAAAAGCCTAAAAAGTCCGCTCAGGCGGCAATCGCGGCTTCCCTGCTTTCCGCAGGCATGTTCATTTCCGCCGAAAAGGCAGGCGCTTTTGACCCTGCGGATATAGAGGTCCTTCCTCGGGGAGAAGATCGCGCCGTAAAAAGCGAAGCACTGTATTCCGGACACAGGGAAACTATGATCATTGAGGACGAGCGGCACCGGACCGAACGCCTGAGAAAGGAGAAGCTCGCCAGGATCAAGGCTGGAAGCTTTTCTGCAATGTCCTTCTCCGTGCTGCTGGTCATTAAAGTTATTCTGAACAGCGTAATGAAGACATTGGGAAAGATAGCGGCGCCATTGGCTGTCTTCGCACTTGGTGTGGTGATAAGGTTTGCGTTCATTGCAGTACTGTGCGCGGTGTTCTTCAAACTGATATATCCGGAAAAAAGCCTAAGGGAGCTCTTCACTTTAAAGAATGTGATCACCATGGCAGTCTCTGCGATTGTAATGAACGTCGCGGAAACTATAGCGGGCATGATGTCCGCCAGACTCTTTTACATAGGGGAGGCTGTACGTTTTATCCTGACTGCAGGGGCGTCAGCATATGCGTGGTACCGCATATTCGGAAGGGAAACAGGCTTTTCCTCAGCCATTAGGAAACCTTTCGGAGCGAAGGCAAGCCGCATAAGCTTGGTCTTTATGGCATTCATCGAACTTGTCGGGGCGGCTTCGAGGATCCTCTTCCATTTCGCAGGAACGCCGTTGATGATCCTCAACAGCGTGACTGCCTGCCTGATAACGGCATCTCTATTCTTTGCGGCTTATTACGCGGTAAAGAAAAAGACAGAGATCATATCGATTTGACCCAGATATTTAGAAATAAGAATATATACATAAGGAGTGATACAGATGAGATTCAGATATACAACGAACGGGGTATGCTCCCGCGCCATTCATTTCGATCTGGACGAGAATGACGGGAAGATCCGTGATATCAGCTTCGAGGGCGGCTGCGACGGCAACCTGAAAGCACTGTGCAAAGTGTTGGACGGCTGGACACCGCAGGAGATCGCCGACAAGCTTTTAGGCAATACCTGCGGATATAAGAATACGAGCTGCATGGATCAGTTCTCCCGCGCCGTGCTCACTGCGGAGAAGCAGTTAGCCGAGAAAAAGGGGCAGTCTGCAGCCCAATAATGAAAAAAGCGGTAATATTCGACTTGGACGGTACTCTCTAGGATTCAGTCTCTGTCATTACGGAAGCATGGAACGAGGTCTTTTCCGAAAGGGCCCCTGGAAGGGAGCTCCTGACAGAGGAGAAGATGCGCTCACTCATGGGCAGGACGCTCCCGGAATTTTCCGCCGCTCTGCTGCCGGACAAATCTGTTGAGGAAGGTCTGGACATACTGGGCGAATGCTGCCGGAGAGAAGTGACCTTTATCGAACGAAAAGGGGCGAAACTGTATCCAGAGGTCATTGAGATCTTAAGGAAACTCAGCGGGAAGTACAGCCTTTATATCGTCAGCAACTGCGAGGACGGCTACATACAGGCTTTTCTTGATTACTACAATGCCCGGTCTCTCTTCGAAGGTTTCCTGAGCTTCGGAGACACGCATCTGGACAAGGACAGGAATATTCTTTATCTGATCGAAAAGTATGGGATAGATAAATCCGTTTACGTCGGGGATACTGAGAAGGACCGCCTGTGTACGAGGAAGGCAGGCCTTCCTTTCATCCATGCCGCCTACGGTTTCGGTGATGTTGCCGAATGCGATGAAAAGATAGATTCATTTGCCGAGCTTCCGGCAAAGGCAGAAAGAATACTTGGATAATCAATATACTGGACCGGCCACGATAAAAGACAGAGCCGGTCCTTTTGATATATCGCTCAGTATGCGTGACTGCTTAAATATAGCGGAAATGCTTTTTTACGGCTGCACTTTGCGTTTATAATCAGATAAACAGGAAAACGGAGCAAAATATGGAATTCTTGACTAAAAAACAGGAACGCTTTTACAGAAATATGGAAAAAACGCCGCTGGGCAGAGAGCTGCTCACCGACTGGTTCATGATAGCCAAAAGGAAGCGGATCGCTTATTACGAGGATAAGATAACTGCGGCGATAAAGAACTACAAAGAGAACGAGGAATGGCTGGGGGATAAAAATGCAGTGAGAAAAGCACGCCGCGCCATCATTTTCTCGATGTTTGCCTACGGAATCCTTCCTGACGAATACTATATGTTCCGCTTCGCTTATCTTTCCCCGAAAGGGAAAGATTCCTTCATCACGGACAAGGTCACCGTAGCGAATCTTCATAAGCTCAACGACTACGCTTATCTCAATCTTTTCAACAACAAATACGAGACATATAAGATTTATGGCGAGTATTACGGCAGGCAGATGCTGCTTCTGAAAGGGGAGGAAGACAGGGCCGCCTTTCTGGAATTCGCCAGCAGGAATCCATCCTTCGTTAGAAAGGGTCAGACAGGTGCCTGCGGCCGTGGAGTCAATAAGTTCAGCTGCGCGGACTATCCTTCCAATGACGCGCTGTTCGACCACTTCATGAAGGAGGTGGCCGAAACAGGACCGGTAGTGGTCGAAGAGCTTATCAAACAGAGCGCTGTCATGTCATCCCTGAACCCTACCTCAGTCAACGGTATAAGACTGCTGACTCTCCTCGGAGACGACGGCGAAGTGATCTATAAATACCCCTTCGTCAAAATCGGCAGAAACGGTTCCTTTGTTGACAACGGAGGGGCGGGCGGTCTTCTTGCCCTGATAGACGAAAAAACAGGGATCGTCGTCACAAAAGGGATTGCGGAGAGCGGCGAGAGCTTCGCAGTGCACCCCGACACCGGTACTCCTATTCCCGGATTCCAGGTCCCGGATTGGGAACAGGCTCTGGAATTGGGTAGGAAACTGGCGCCGATCACCCCGAGGGTGCGCTATATCGGTTGGGATATAGCCCATACAGATCAGGGGTGGGTGGTGGTGGAAGGGAATTTCGCTTCCATGTTTATCGGTCAGCAGATGTGTGACCAGATCGGCAAGAGAAAAGAATTCTGCGAGATCGTAGATAATCTTAAGGATCTGGAAAAAACTGAGTAACATCATGAAACAGACAGCGCCGGACCACAACCGTGGCCCGGCGCTTTTATTTCATATCTTTTCCTTTATAACGCCCCAACTGCCGAGAAAGCCTCCCTTAATCTGGGGTAAGCTTTGGCGAATTCGGCCTTCGCCCTGCGTCCATTCCTGAGAGTGTAGCTGCCGATGAATCTGTCCGCCAGCTCCTGTTCGATGAAGAGTCCTTCATATCGGGTGACTGTTCCGCGCGCGTTCCGCGAACACAGCACTCCGCCGTCCGAGATGAAGAATGCGGTATATTTGGCTTCGATTATGCATGCGTTTCTGCGATAGGTCCATATAGACAGCAGCAACGAGCCGGCGATGAAAACGAACATCACTAACAGCATGACAGGACTTGACTGCAGTGCTGATGCAAGTGCTCCTCCGACGGCTACGCCTGCTATCGGCATCAAAACAAGTATCGCTATCATCGCGGCGATGAAGCCTGATCCGGATTTAACCCCGTTGGCGGCGGCATAATCCTTGTCGTAGTAGATCATTTCATTGCCCTGACGTGCGGCGGGAACGGTGTAAGTCTCATTGTATGCGGTACTGCTGCCCTGAAGGGGAGTCTGACCGGTGAAAACGTTCTCTGCCTCCGATTGGACGGGAGCATCTGAGGGAAGATTCTCGGAAGCCGCACGCATGGCACGGTCGCAGAGCGAGTCTCCCATGCTGCCGTCTTCAGCCAGCAATGACGAGAGTGATAATCCTGCCCAGGCGCCTCTGATGAGCGTGAAGACTATGAGTCCTCCTAGCACGATATTCATGACGAAGGATGAACCTAAGTTACTTGTGAATGCGAAGCGCAGCATATAGATATAGTCCGCGGTATACAGCGCTGCTGCCGCAGCCATGCCCAAAGGCTGTTTTTCGGAGATCTTCCAGCAGACGAGAAAGATGGCGCAACAGAAAAGGGCAACGGATACTGCGACTGCCCTGCGGCTGCCTGAGTAGAGCTCCGCAGCGCGGATGGCCATCATATAGGGATAAAACGCCGAGTAGACCATCTGGAAATTCCCGCCTATCAGAGCCAGCAGAATGTTGACCCCGGTAAGCGCATCCATCGTCAGAAGAGAGCCTCTGGCGCCCTTGTAGGTAGCCGCCTGCTGTCTGATCTTGATAGGATCGCCGTAAGTATTCATATCAGTTCACCGGAGGAGTCATGGGATTACCGGACTTGGCCTGTTTGCGGTAGTTCCCGTATGCTCTCTGGTTTTCAGCGCTGTAGCCGATCATCGCGTTCGGATTCCTGCTGTAGATGATCTGGATCGCTGATTCGATGAGGCCTTTGCTGGAGCCTCTGCCTGAGGTGGTGAAGAGGGAGAGCTGGTTGATGGGATGTACCGCATATACCATCAGGCTCTCGGAAACTGCGATGAAGTTGTATCTCTGCACCCTCTTGTAGGTCCACACCACATCCTCGTATCTGAGGGCGACCCCGTTTCCTTTGCCGAAGATGAAGTGATCGGTCAGTCTTGCCGCGTCTTTGCCGATGATTTCGGCGCCCGGCATGTCCAGTTCGCCTGCAGCCAGTTCAGTAAGGCCTAGTTCCTCCAGTCTGTTCAGGCTCTTTTTGACCTTGGAGTCGGTTACTAAGACCAGTATCCCGAAGATGAGTGCGAAGGAGAACATAAACACAGCTCCTGCAGCAAAGGCTCCTGTCTTATCTGATGAAGGTGAAGAACCGGCATCGAGCATATTCTTACCGAAGATACGGTCATAGTCTGCGCTTTCAAAG
>JAIKVR010000092.1 GCA_024685545.1 Eubacteriales bacterium
GGGAGTAATCCTTGGCCAGCGAGGTTGTGAGTTTTTTGCCCCTCGGCGAAAAGTAGATCACGGGAATGTCCCGGCCGCACTTTATCGCCTCGATGCAGTCGCAGACAGGCTGGGGCGTCATTACCATGCCGTTGCCCCCGCCGTAAGGATAATCATCGGTACGGTTATGCTTGTCTGTTGAAAAGTCCCTGATGTTGAAAGCGTTGATCTCTATGGCCTTGTCCCTTACACCTCTGGCAATTATCCCGGTCTCCCTGTAGGAGATGATGATCTCCGGGTAGAGGGTGGCTACGTTGAAGATCATTCCTTGACTCCCGCGCTGAAATCAGCCTTGATGAATCTTCCCTCAGTGTTTATCTCGAAGATATTTTCCTTTACCATAGCCATAAGGTACTTATCTCCGTCCGATTCGTATTCCAGAACGTCGGCAGCGCCGGGTGAAAGGATATCGAGCACCTTTCCCTCTTTTCCATCGGTCTCGTCGATTATCCTCATTCCGATCAGATCTTCGATATAGTATTCCCCTTCATCAAGAGGGCTGGCATCTTCACGGTAGACTTCGGCGAATTTGCCCTTGAGCCTCTCCGCTGAGGTCCTGTCGGTTATCTCCGGGCACTTTACGAGCAGCGTGCCGTTGTGCGGCCTTACTGAGGATACCTCGTATTTTCTGCCGTCTATCAGAAAGTATTGTAATCCAAGGAGCCTTTCAGGATCGTCTGTAATGGGGAAGATAGTGATTTCACCTGCGATGCCGTGTGCTCCTGTTATCTTGCCTATTTCCAGCGTGTCTCTCATTCGTATTCGTACCAGAGCCCTTCGTTTTTCAGCCGTTGTATAGTGGCGTTGTGTTCATTGAGCGTCACGGAAAAGTATACGTTTCCGTTTTTGTCAGCAACGAAATAATAGTAACCGGAACTTGTCGGGTTGATGGTAGCGTGTATCGATTCCTTCCCCGGGTTGGCTATGGGACCAACAGGCAGTTTGCCCGCCATTTGTACGCAGCGGGTATTATACGGAGTATATGCGTTTATCTCCGACAGATAAAGGTCTCTTTCGCTCATGTCGACCTGGATCCCGTAATAGCATGTCACGTCACTGCCGAGCGTCCAGCCTGAATTCAGCCTGTTGTAGAATACGCCCGCCACTCCGGCGCGGTCTGTCGCATTCCCGGCCTCCATCTCTACGATGGAAGCCATGGTCATGATCTGGTGCACGGTCCGTCCCGAGGCCTCTATCTCGCTTTTGAACTCGGTGAGGACCGCGTCCGTCTGCTGGAGCATCATCTCGGCGATGTCTGTCGGCGCCATGTCTTTCCCTGTCAGCTGGTAGGTGTTTGGGAATAGATATCCTTCCAGAGGATAGAATATGCCCTCCGCAAGTATCTCATCGGTTAAGAACCAGTATTTGTCGATCATGCGCTTCAGGAATTCCCCGTCATTTATGGCGGCGATGAACGCGTCCGCGTCAGTATCGGTGTTCCTTCCAATTATGCGCGCGATATCGGGAACGTCCGAGCCTTCAGGAAAAGTGACATTGAACGCGAACGGATTATAGGTCTTTCCGCTCGAGATGGTAGCGACCACAGTCTTCAGATCCATCGAACTGCTCAGCGGGTAGTATCCGGCATAGAGAGTGCCGAGATTTTTCAGTGTTTTCAGGTAAACCTTGTAGATGAGTGCGCTTTTGATAAGCCCCGCGGCTTCCAGCTTTTCTCCGAGATTTCCGTAAGTGTCTCCTTCGGCTACTTCGAAGGGCACGATCTCCTCGGATGTCCCCGGAGCCTGCATTCCGTTTCTGAGCGTCCCGAAACCGAACACTCCTCCAAGGATGAATAATACCAAGACCAGGATGACTGCTGTCAGGCCTCTTCCTCTTTTAATCTTTACTGTTCTCTTTCTCTTCATTGAACCGCTCTTTTCGGGATATTTTGATTTCTTATTATACACCTGCAAAGGAAAAACAGCAAGGCGGCATATGCCAGCTTTCGGCATATGATGCGGACCTGCTCCTAAAATAAGGCGGAAATATGATACAATATGCGAATTATTAAGGATTATTCCGCATAAGATTAACAAATGAAAGGTTTTTCCGTAAAAAAGTTTACAGTATTTCGTCAAGCGGTTGCATTTGCCTTTCTTCTGGTCTATAATCGACCTAACGCTTGTATACAATAACAAATAATCATATTACGGAGAGGATAATGATCAATCTGTCTAATAAAGTACTGTCCATCAACGAATCCCCGATTAGAAAGCTCGCCCCGCTGGCGAGGGCTGCTGCTGAAGCAGGCAAAAGGGTGATTCCACTGAATATCGGCCAGCCCGATATCTACACTCCAAAGGAATACTATAAAGCCATAAGGGACGTGGACAGCGAAGTAATAGCCTACACCGATTCGAACGGCATCGATGAGCTTAAATCAGCTTTCACCCGCTACTATGCGAAGATGGATATGCCGTTTACCGAGGATGACATACTGATCACTGCAGGAGGCAGCGAGGCCCTTCTGTTTTCTTATGCGTGCATATGCGATCAGGGTGATGAGATACTTGCTTTCGAGCCCTTCTATCCCAACTATAATTCTCTGGCCAAGCTGGTAGGCGCGAAGATATCCGCGGTCACCTGCCATGTCGAAGAAGGTTTCCGCATCCCGGATAAAGCCGAGATATTAAAAAAGATAACACCCAAAACAAAAGCCATCATGGTCACCAATCCCAACAATCCGACCGGCACGGTCCTGACAAAGGAAGAGATGGATACGATCGTTGATATCGCTTTGGAAAAGGATCTGTTCATAATCTCCGACGAGGTGTACCGCGAATATGTTTATTCGCAGACCTGGCTTCCGTTTTCAGGGTACGGCCAGATTCTTGACAGGCTCATAGTCATCGACAGCGTCTCCAAAAGGTATTCCGGCTGCGGTATCCGCATCGGATGCATCGCCACGAAAAATCATGACATAATAGCAAACTCCCTGAAACTGGCTCAGGCAAGGCTTTCCGTGCCTTTGGTCGAGCAGATAGGCGCCGCGGCACTCTTCAATACTGCTGACGACTACATAAGGTACTGCCACGACGAATATGAAAAACGCAGGGACATCCTCTATGAGGGAATGAAAGCTATCCCCGGAGCCGGTTTTATCCGCCCCTGCGGAGCATTCTATCTCATAGCCTCCCTGCCTGTGGAGAACAGCGAGGATTTCGCGCGCTGGCTGCTGACGGACTACGATCTTGACGGCGATACTGTATCGCTCTGTCCCGCAAAGGACTTCTACGCCACCCCGGGCCTCGGGCTGAATGAAGTCCGCATCAGCTACTGTCTGAAAGGGGAGGACCTCTCACGGGCATTGCACGTGATACCCTGCGCTTTGGAAAAGTACAATAAATAGCAGCGCCCGAATTTTTACAATTGCGTCGCTAAAGCTTGACAGTCAAAAGCCTGCCGTATATAATCATATAGCTAAAAATGACCCACTAGCTCAGGTGGTAGAGCACTTGACTTTTAATCAAGGTGTCTGGGGTTCAAATCCCCAGTGGGTCACGTTTCGACAATTTCAAAGCCGGACTTCGGATCCGGCTTTTTTTATGCCTGCTTTTGTTATTTTCCCGTACTTCCCGTGAGCCTGCCTGCCAGACAGCATACTGCATATGCTAATATATCAGCCGCAACGATTGTGGCCCCGACAGGTGTCCCTGCCAGGATGGAGATGATGATCCCCGAAAAGGCGCAGATGACCGACAGCACCGCCGAGCACAGCGTCACGCCTCTGAAGCTTTTGAACAGCCTCATGGCGGACATGGCGGGGAAGACCACCAGCGCGGATATCAGAAGCGATCCCGCCAGGTTCATGGCAAGGACTATGACAGCCGCCGTGATGACGGCGATCAGATTGTTGTACACTTCAACCTTCGTCCCGGAAGATCTCGAGAATTCCTCGTCAAAGGTTACAGCGAATATCTTGTTGTAAAACAGTATGAAGACTGCGACGATCAACACCGACAGGATAGCGCACAGCCGCACTTCTTTGAGACTAAGTGTCAGGATGGATACGGAACCGAACAGCGTGCTACACACGTCACCGGACAGGTTCGGCGATGTCGAAAAAACATTCATAGTGAGATATCCGAATGCCATTGCTCCTACGGATATCATGGCTATGGCTGCGTCTCCGCTGATCCCTGCTTTCTGTCCGGTACGCAGTATCAGCACCGCACATATAACCGTAACGGGAAGGGCCAGGAGCATATCATTCGTCAGGTCCAATACGGAGGCGACCGCCATGGCGCCGAATGCCACATGAGACAGCCCGTCTCCGATGAATGAGAACCGTTTGAGTACAAGCGTGACACCGAGCAGAGAGGAGCACAGGGCGGTCAGCAGGCCGACAATAAGCGCGTATCTGACAAATGGGTATTGCAAGTATAAGGCCAGTTTTTCGAACACTATGCCTCACCGCCTTTCATTCGTGTGGGAAAAAGCCTGCCCGCAGGGCTATTAAGGTATTCGTTCTTAGTTCCATAAAATACATCCTTTCCCAACTGGAGTATATGGCTGGCGTACGCGACGGCAGCATCTATATCGTGGCTGACCATGATAACGGTTATGCCGTCCCGATTCATTTCTGATATAAGACCGTACATTTCCGCCGACCCCTTTGGATCGAGCCCGGAAACCGGCTCATCAAGCAGCAGGAGACTGTCTGCCGCACATAAAGCCCTTGCGAGAAGGACACGCTGCTGCTGGCCTCCGGAAAGTTCGCGGTAGCATCTGTCTTTAAGATCCTCTATCCCCATCCGGCGAAGGCTGTCAGAGGCAAGGTGTTTTTCCTTTTTGCTGTAGAAAGGTCTCAGTCCGCAGCGCCCCTGGAACCCGGACATGACGATTTCCCTGACCGATGCCGGAAAGTCCTTCTGAAGAGCAGTCTGCTGCGGCAGATATCCGATCTCGCTGTTTCTGAGCCCGTCACCGAACAGTATCCGGCCTTCAAGAGGCTCCTGAAGACGGAGCAGTGTTCTCATAAGCGTGGTCTTGCCGGATCCGTTCTCACCGATGATGAACAGATAATCTCCCTGCCTTACCGAGAAATTTAGGCCTTTAGCCACGGCGTGCCCGCCGTATCCGACAGAAAGGTCATGAACTGTGATCAAGGACATCCCGTGCCTCCTATTTCAATGCGTCTGTCAGGACGGACAGGTTCTTTTCCATGATAGACAGATACGTCGCGCCGTTTTGAGCATCCTCTATTGTCGTAGACTGCATGGAATCCAGCGTCAGTATCTTCTGATCCCTGCTTGTTGTATTCAGGACTATCGTCTCCGCGATCCTGTGATTGCTTCCTTCGATAGTCAACACCGCGTGCAATGACAGCTCGTCCACTTTTCCCGCAAGGAATGTTATGGTCTCAAAGCTAGCCTCGGATTCGGCAGAGCAGCCGGGAAAAGCCGCATAATAGCTGAGTCCGTAATCATCCGCAAGATAGCGGAAGGGGAAACGGTCCCCGAAGAGAAGCGTTTTGACGGAAGATACGGAGACGGCCGCCTGATACTCGGCGTCAAGAGCTGACAGTTTCTCTGTGTAGGCTGAGGAATTTGCCCTGTAGTATTCCGCATGACCGGGATCGATCCTGCCGAGAGCTTCAGAAATGCTTTCCGCAATTGTTGCTGCGTTTTTAAGCGAGAGCCATACGTGTTCATCGTATTCAGTCGTATCTGTTTCATCATCATGATCGTGACTCTCCTGCTGCATTCCTTCAGACAGTTCCTCTTCCTTAAGCTCATCGCTCAGAACCTCCATCAGGTTTATTATGATCATTTCTTTGCTTGCGGCATCCTTCAGGACGTCATCTGCCCATTTGTCGGATTCTCCGCCAACGTAAACGAACAGGTCGCATGTAGAAATCCTGAGTATGTCATTTGCGGCAGGCTGGAAGCTGTGGAGATCGACTCCGCTGTCAAGCAGCAGCGTTACCTCTGCCTCTGCGGGGTTATCTCCGAGGATATTCATTACCCAGTCATATTCAGGGAATATCGTTGTTACGATTTGGATTCTGCTGCTATCTGCTGCAGGCTTGCCTCCTCCCGGATCGCAGGCTGACAGGCATGCTGCTGCGAACAGGACGGCAACTATAAGAATATGTATTTTTTTCATTATTGAATCCTCCTAATTGAAAAGAGCTCAAAAAAAGGGGCGGACAAATATCTCGACAGCAGTCCGCCATTTGAGAAGTATCGTCAATTATTGAGTCTGATTTTTCTGGAGACGGGTGTTTCCAGAGATGCCGCATCATTGAAAAGAACGGCTGAGAAAATCATAAAGACAGGAAAAACATGGATGAACAGTATCGCCGTACCCTCGCTCAAAATGTGCATTGCGTCCTCAGACAGCCGGATGCAGGTGCAGATCGGGCAGCCATCGCCGCAGCAGTCGTGGCCGGCTTCGCCGGCGATAAAACAGGAAGAAAACAGGACTGTTGCGAGTATGATCAGCCCGATGGAGCATGCAACAGCGCGAAAAGCTTCAGATACATTCGAATCACGCATCATCGTTCCTCCTCCTGGTGTTTCTCGAAGATGAGAATCGTTATCAATTATACCACGCGGACACGTCCTGTCAATCAATTTGTGAATTATTCTCATTTTCAAGGTATGGCTGGCATTCCGGACAGTTCTGAATTTCCATGCGTTAATCAAATAATTATTCGGAAAGTGTGTACGCTGTAATCATTTTGGATTATAATCTAGAAAAGTAACTCGGAGGTATTTGATGAATCTTTTAAGTCTTTTATTGAAGATCTTTATGTCCAAAAAAACCATGGAGGCCCTGACCAAAAAGACAGGCAGCTCCAAGAAGCAGATGACGCTGCTCCTTATGGCAGCCATTCCCATTCTTCTCAAGTTCCTTACACAGAACGCATCCTCAAAGGAAGGCGCACAGTCCCTGTTAGGCGCGCTCACACAGCATAAGGAGACCGGGTCCATCGCCAACCAGATAAAGAATGCCGATGACACCGACGGCTCCAAGATCATCGACCACATTTTAGGCAAAGAAAGAAATGATGTCGTTGAAAACCTCGCCAAGGAAAGCGGCATGGAAGGCGGACAGGTCAATTCCATCCTCTCCACGATCGCTCCCGCTCTCATGTCGGGACTGTCTGCAGCCACCAGCACCGTTAAGGAAGAACAGGGCGGAGCCATCGATTTCGGCAGCCTGCTCGGGAACTTCACCGGTGCAGGAAAGCAGGAGGACGACGGCGTATTCGGTCTCGACGACATAGTCGGAATGCTCGCAGGTGGCGGGCAGGCACAGCAGCAGCCCAGCGTCGGCATGAACCTCATGAGCCAGCTCTTCGGCGGAGGACAGCAGGCTCAGGCCCAGCAGGGCGGCGGCGTACTGGATCTGTTCGGATCTCTTCTCGGAGCCAGCGGCAGACAGGCTGAACAGCAGGGTGATTTCAGCGGAGTGATCGCAAGTCTTATGAAGGGCGGCCTTGACAACGATAAAGACACCTCTGCGGTGGACGGCACAGAACTCCTTTCCGTGCTCACTTCCCTCATGCAGTAATCCTGCGGTAAGGTTCTTTACCTGTGCAGGCTTACGTCAGTAATTCAATAAACCATAATCAAAGGAGTATCAGATGGGTATTTTAAACGTCATTTTAGCTGATATAGCTACAGGACCGAGACTTGGGGATCTGGTGCCTTATGTGATCGCTGCCGCAGTTATTGCGGTCTCCGTCATAGGAGTCATTATTTTCAAGAAAAAGCAGAACGGCGACAAATAAGAGGCATGGTACGTGCCCTCATCTGGACGGTTGCTCTCGAAGGAGCTTTGGGCGCTTTGACATATCCGTTTTTCAGAGGCGTTTCTCCTCTGAAAGATGAGATCATTTACAATGCGCTGATCAATACCTTCACCAATCCCGTTATGAATCTGCTGCTTTTCGGCGTGTTCGGGTATTCGCCCATAAAGCTTTTCATTTCGGAAGCGGCGGTAGTAGTCACCGAAGCTGTTTTGTATAAACAAATGTGCGGAATGAAGGCGGGGAATGCATTTGTATTCTCCGCCCTTTTAAATGCCTTTTCTTTTGTGATGGGAGAGTTGTATGTCAAATAGGAACCTTAAACTCGCTGTTTATACACTGTGTCACTTCACTACGGACTTTATCTGTGTTTATACGCTTTTTTCCCGTGTGTCCGGAAGCAGGATGGAAGGCTTTATCTGGGTGATCGTTTATCACGGCATAGCCTTCGGACTGCAGGCTCTTGCTGGCGCTTTCATGGATAAGCATCCGTCCGTTCCCTGGGGCATAGTCTCTTATACACTCATCACTCTCGGATTCATCTCTTCATTTGCTCCTTTCATGCTTATACCGGCTGTCGCTTTAATGGGGATCGGCAATGCCATCTATCACATCGAGGGAGGTTATGTGGGTCTTCATCGCGGCGATAAAAAGATAGCTCCCGGAGGAGTATTTGTCGGCGGTGGCGCCTTTGGCGTCGGTCTGGGCAGCTATTTGGGGAAACTCTATCAGTCTGCTTCCTTTCATGATAATCTGCCTTTTATATTTCTGTTCTGTCTGATTCCGCTTGCACTGATGTTCATTTTCCGGCTAAGCAGCGCTGAAAGAAGTGCCGTCACGGTTTTCGGGATCCTCTCGGATAAATGCGCCAATGCCTCAGCCACAGCAATGATGCTCTTTTCTGTCTTTGTCCGCGGTCTGGCAGGTTATCTGATCCCTGTGAAACTTCCTCAGGGTCTGGCAGGGACGGTGATACTGTCTTTTGCGGTGACCGCCGGAAAAATGCTCAGCGGGATCCTAGCCGACAGGTATGGGGCAAGGCGAAGCTCGGTGATCTGCCAGACGGCTGCCGCTGTTCTGGCTGTCTCATCGATCTTTATTCCTGCTCTCGGGCTGTTATCTGTGTTCTGCCTGAACCTCGCCATGGGTGTCACACTGGCTGCCCTCAGCGATTTGTCTCCCGACACCTCCGGTTTCGCATTCGGACTCAGCCCAATGGCGCTCTATGCCGCCTATATCGTTTACGGCATCATCGGCTCTGTCAGTCCGCTTGCAGGGATACTTTCTGCAGCCACAGCGCTTATCACATCAGCCCTGATCTGCTTCAGAGTTCTCAGAAACTGAGATACTGATTCCGTAGGTCAAGCTGGTCTGTCTGCCGATCAGGCGGATTAAATATGGCCCCGTATGAGGCCTTTTTTGTTTTCATCTTATTCCGTCTCCTTGTTTAATCTCTCGGGCTTCAGCATGGTGATGGATAACAAGCCATCATTAAGCAGGTCATTTCCCGATTCCGCGCATTGGAACTCTTTTCAGGCAGATGAACAGACTGAAGTTCAACTTGAAGAATTATATTTCAAATATATATGCTTTAAAATAATCTGTATTATAATATATACAGTAATTAATACAATTTATATCGAGGAGATCACGATGTCGAAAGAACTGACGCCATTTGAGAACTGGATGAAAGTCGTAAACGGGGAAATGCCCGAATATGTTCCCATCAATTCGCCCTTCGGAGGCGGAGGAGACCATAAGCCGTTCACAGCCATGACAGGTCCCAGCTTTCTGAATACTTTCCGCGGCCCTCAGGGCGGAACGGATTTCTGGGGAGTCAAGTACATAACGAACAAGGAGACCAACTACGCGGCAATTCCGGCGCCTTATGATTTTCTGCTGACGGATATCCGCAAGTGGAGAGACGTCATAAAGAAACCTGATTTTTCGGATGTTGACTGGGAACAGCAGGCCCGCAAGGACAAAGAGGAAGCGGCCCAGAGAATGCCGTATGATCCTACCTGCCAGCTGCTCGTCGCAAGCGGATTCAACGATCTTTTCCAGCAGTTCATCGGAATGATGGGCTTCACTGAAGGACTGTGCGCGATAAACGAGGAGCCGGAGGAGGTCTCCGAGCTGCTAGATTACATGAACGAGAACGCCATCTATCTGACCCAGCATATCCTTGATTACTATAAACCGCAGGCTCTTTACATTCTGGATGACTCTGCTTCAAGGCTGTGCCCATTCATGTCTCCGGAAGTATTTGAGGAGATGTTCGTGCCCAGATACAAGAAGACCCTGCAGCTGGCCGTTGACAGAGGCATGCCCGTCTTCTATCACAACTGCGGCAAATGCCAGGATTTCCTCAAGCCCATGGTCGATATAGGCGTAAGGGTATGGGATCCTGCTCAGACAGAGAACGATTTTCCGTGGATCAAGGAGACCTTAGGCAGAAGGCTCGCCATCAACGGAGGCTACGAATACAAGATGCCGCCCGAATGGCCGAATGTCAAAGAAGATGATGTCAGGGAATCCGTAAAGAAGGCGTTCGACATGCTGGCTCCGGGCGGAGGCTTCATATTCTCCGGACATGTTCAGACTCTGGACTTCAGGGATCCGGACGTCATAAAGGTGAACGGCTGGATCATGGATGAGGGCAAGAAGCTTGCACACATGTATTACTGATTAATGAAAAACGGCGCATCCAAGCGCCGTTTTTTTTTCTATTCGTTTTCCTTCGCTGCGTAGTATTTCTTTTCTGCCGCTTCGTGCTGAGCCCAGCTGTAGCTCTTTCGCCAGAGGTGATCCTGATCGGAGTATTTGTCAAAGGTGGCGATATAGGTTTTAAGCAGGTCGAAATCCTTGCTGTAGGCATGGAAGTTGTTGGCGATATAATGCAGCTGACCGACCTCAAGGCCCAGATCCTTAGCCGCCTTTCTCTGCAGAGCCGCGATCGCGCATATGTTCATCGCGAAGGCTTTAACTCCGTCGTTGCTGCGGAAGACGCAGGTCAGCTCCAGAGCTCCGTCCGCCTGTACGAACATCAACAGCTGCAGACACGGAGGGTCGGGAGTGAAGTTGATGTCTCCCTGTCCCAGTGCGATGCAGGCACGGCGGGAATTGAGGTTGCGTTTGAGTTCATCGAGCACCTTCGGATAGAACGGGCTGTAGAGAGCGTGATAAGTATACTCCCAGCCCTTATCATCGCTCGATCCGTTAAGGAACTCATCCTCGTACTGTATCAGCATATTTATGTCCGCGGGCATTGCCTTGCTTACGGCAGGCTCGCTCAGAGGTTCGGTCACGTCGATGACCAGCTGTGTCTCCTTAACTATGTCTACTCTGTCCTGGTTCTCGCGGGTGCGGTCGATACCGTATTCCTGAAGAGCCCTAAGGCTGGCTTCGACTGCTTCGCAGATGCTTTTCTCGCAAATATGGTGGAACATTCTCGCTCTCCGTTGATAGTTTATAAGCAAATTATACTATTGATAAAAGGATTTTGCGATATCTTACGCATTGTATCGTCAACTGTTTTTTCAAACTTAACTTTGAGCTGTCAAATATATTATCCAAAATTATCATGCGATAAGAAATGCGGCCTGTTGACGGACAGGGCGATATGGCCCGGCCGGTTTCCCGGGGATATGCGGAGGATGTGCATGTAGCTGGATAAAGCTGAAAAAACACGGTTCCGATATTCCGGAACCGTGCAGAACAGTTGATTTAATGGTGAACCGTCGCATCCTCGAGATGAACACCGAACTCTTCATCCACGACGTCCGCATCTATGGTCATCCCGGTGGCTGCAGCACCGTCACTGAATACGTTATACAGGACCACTGCCCTGTCATCCCATACATAGACCGC
>JAIKVR010000001.1 GCA_024685545.1 Eubacteriales bacterium
CGGCCCAGACCGAGCTTTCCGGCCAGGGCATCCGCGTTAATCGTATAGAATCTGAGATGCCTGTTGGCTATATCTCTCTTCATCTTTGCCGTGAGGCGTTCGTTCAATTCGTTCTCATCCCAGGAGGTGTTGAGAAGGAAGACTCCTCCTTCCCTGACATCTTCGGTCATATCATACTGCCCGACATAGCTCGGTGCGGAGCATGAGACAAAGTCGGCGATCTCTATAAGATAAGGGCTCCTCAAAGGTTCAGGGCCAAAACGCAGGTGTGATATGGTTACGCCTCCGGACTTTTTCGAATCGTACGCGAAATACCCCTGCGCATAAAGATCGGTATTGTCGCCGATTATCTTTATGGCGCTCTTGTTGGCTCCTACTGTGCCGTCGCTGCCCAGGCCCCAGAACTTGCAGGATACCGTTCCCTTGGGCACTGTGTCGATCTTCTCTCCCAGTGGAAGGCTGCGGAAGGTCACGTCATCGGTGATGCCGACGGTGAAGTTGTCTTTGGGCTCTTCCGACTTGAGGTTATCGAAGACGGCTTTTATCTGGGTCGGGGTAGTGTCCTTGGAACCCAGCCCATAGATGCCTCCGACGACTTTCAGCTTTCTGTCAGAGGAATAGAGAACTCCCTTGACATCCAGGCAGAGGGGCTCGCCGTCGCTTCCTGCCTCCTTCGTGCGGTCGAGCACGGCGATCTTTTTTACGGATGAAGGCAGGGCTGTCAGAAAATCCTTCGCGGAGAACGGGCGGTACAGACGCACGGCGATAAGACCGGTCTTTTCGCCTTTTCCGTTGAGGTAATCGACGGTCTCCCGGACGGTCTCGCATACGGAGCCCATGGCGATTACGACGTATTCTGCGTCAGGATCGCCGTAATAATCAAACAGATGGTATTGCCTTCCTGTCTGTTCGGCGTATCTGTCCATATAATCCTGTACGATGTCCGGAAGAGCCTCATAGAATCTGTTCGCGCTTTCTTTTGCCTGGAAATAAATATCCGGGTTCTGGGCGCTGCCCTTGGTAAATGGGTTTTCGGGGCTCATGGCCCTGTCGCGGAAAGCCTGCAGAGCTTCATGATTGATAAGCTTTCTGTAGACCTCGTAATCAACAGTCTCAATCTTCTGGATCTCATGGCTCGTACGGAAGCCGTCGAAGAAATGAAGGAAAGGCAGACTGGACTCTATAGCGCACAGATGGGCAAGGCCTGCCATGTCATGTGCTTCCTGTACGCTGCCTGAAGATAGCATGGCAAATCCTGTCTGGCGGGCAGCCATGACGTCAGAGTGGTCGCCGAAGATCGACAATGCGTGGGCTGCGACAGCCCTGGCGGAAATATGGAATACTCCGGGCAGAAGCTCGCCTGCGATCTTATACATATTCGGGATCATGAGAAGCAGTCCCTGGGAAGCGGTGAAGGTCGTCGCGAGACTGCCTGCGGACAATGCGCCGTGCAGTGCCCCGGAAGCTCCTCCCTCGCTCTGCATCTCCCGAACCATCACGCCCTGACCGAACATATTCTTCTTACCGTTGGCGGACCATTCATCGGCCAGCTCCGCCATCGTGGAGGAAGGCGTGATCGGATAGATAGCGGCGATTTCCGTGAAGGCATAGGCGGCAAGAGCGGCAGCTGTGTTGCCGTCCATCGATTTCATGTTTTTATTCATGTAACTCTCCCTTCAGTTTGTGTATGTAAAATGTGTATGCAAACGCCTGCAGGCTCATAAGCCGGGTTCTGTTCTGATGGCCATCTTTCTGATACCGCCGTCACCGGCGGTCTTTAGCGACTTACCATGGGCCCGGCGGGCAGCCGGTCTGTGTGCCCTTTCTTAGTCTTGCTCCGGATGGGGTTTTCAAGGCCCGGCAGTTACCTGCCGGCCGGTGAGCTCTTACCTCGCCCTTTCACCCTTGCCTCCTTAAGGAGGCGGTTTGCTTTCTGCTGCACTGTCCCTGGGGTCACCCCCGCCTGACGTTATCAGGCATCCTGCCCTGCGGAGCCCGGACTTTCCTCGCAATTAGCGCGGCCAAACGGCCTGCTGGCGTTTCTAGCTGTTTTAATATTATATGAATCTTTCCAGATCGCCCTGAGCTGATTCCATGACGGTGAGCATCGGGCATTCTTTTGTTAAGAGGTCTTTCATGATCTTGATGAAGCATTTCTCGCTGTCATAGTGAGTCATGACGATGAGGGGCAGTCCGATCTGCCATGCTTTTATGAAACCGCTGTTCTTGATATCGGAGGTTATGTAAGCCTGAGCGCCGAGTTCGCAGGCCTTCTCGATATAGTCTGAACCGGAGCCTCCCATAAATGCCACACGCTGTATAAGCTCATCGCTGTGGAAGGAAGAGACTTTTATCGCAGAGGTTGCAAAGACCGTCCTTACCCTTTCAGCAAGCTCTTCGAAGCTCATTGCCCTGCTCATTTCTCCGCAGACTCCGAACCCGAAGCCCTCCACTGCGCTGTTTTCCAGAAAAGCGTCCTTCTTTATCTCCAGACGGAAAGCGGAATAAGCATTGATGCCGAAGCGTGAGGCGTCAAAAGGGGTATGGCAGGAGAAAACATCGATGCCCTGCCTGACGATGCCTCTGATAATTTCGCTGTAAGGATCGTCGCCGATGCTTTTCACCGGATCGAACAGAAGCGGATGGTGGGATACGATAAGGTCCGCGCCGTATTCCACAGCGTCCTCAAGTACAGCCGGTGTGACGTCAAGGCAGACCACAGCGCGTTCTATATTATCCTCGCATGAACCGATCTGCAGTCCGCTGCTGTCCCAGTCCGCAGCTAGAGCAGAAGGGGCATAAAGCTCTAAAATATCAATTATCTTTCCTAATTTCATATGATTCCAGTCTCTCTTTTATCTGGCTGATCAGCTCGTTTATTTCATCCAACAGCTTTACAGATGTGCTTCTTTTTATATTATCCGCCGTTGTCAGTGCTATTTCAAGCCTGAACGACAAATATGCCTTCATTACGGGATCCCGCTTTTCTATCAGGATAGGAGAGAACATCGCATCGTATCTGGATATGCTGCCGGGAGCTTTCCCGGTATACCTTGCCCTGAGGATGTGGTAGAACAGCCGTCCGTCCTGCACAATTGCTTCATCGGTGACCGCAAAGCCGTTTTCATTAAGGTAAAGATATACCAGATCCTTGTCAGTCATCGGCTGAAGTACGAGATATTCCGCGGTCTGTGCGTATTTCTTTCCCTCGGAGAGAATCTTAATCACTGTCTCGCCTCCCATGCCGCATATGGTGATCCCTTCAGGCATGTTACTGCCAAGTACGGTAAGTCCGTCTCCGCAAAGGAAGACGCACCTGCCTGTCAGCCCTTCCTTTTCCATCGTCAGACGGGAATTCTCCAGCGGTGCCTCATGGATATCCGTGACGAATGCCTTTTCGATGATGCCCTCTGAAAGGAGCGCGGCGGGAAGCTTGGCATGATCGCTCCCGATGTCTGCGAAACTCACGCACGGCAGGCACATGCCTGATATCCGGGAAAGCCTTGAATCCAATTTGACCATAATGCAATTATACCATACCGGTTCACAGGCTTACTGTTTCAATTCGGGGAAATACGACTTATTCCCGTTAGACTGCAAAAAATAAATAGACATTATGTTAAAAATGGTTTTAAAGCTTGATATTTAAATTTAATTAGGCTAAAATTGCATAAAATGATTTTAACCGATGGTTTTTATGCTGTTTGCGGCATTTCGGTTAATTTTATTAGCTTGATAAATGGAGGAAAAAATGAAAAAACTGTTTTCGCTCATCCTTATCTGCGCACTAGCACTTAGCTTTGTCTCCTGCGGCGGCGGGAATAAAGATGAGAAAGTCATCTACATCGGCGTAAACGAACCTGCTACCGGCGAATCCGGAGCCGGAGGCAAGCAGGAGACCTTAGGTATCCAGTACGCCAACGTTGTTGCTCCGACCGTTACGATCAACGGCGAGGAATATCAGGTCAAGCTGGTCATCGTGGATAACGAGACAGATACCGCGAAATGCCCGTCCGTGGCACAGACCCTTGTTTCCGCAAACTGCTGCGTAGTCCTGGGAGCATACGGAAGTGCTCTCTGCATCGCAGCCGGACCGACCTTTGAAGCGGCAGGGATCCCCTGCATAGGCATCTCCTGCACCAACCCGCAGGTTACCCTCGGAAACTCTTATTATTTCCGCATCTGCTTCCTGGATACTTTCCAGGGCAAGGTCTTGGCCGACTATGCGTATGAGACACTGGGCGCCCGCAACATCTACTGCCTGGCGGAGCTCGGCGACGACTACTCAGTGGGACTCGTCAACTACTTCTGCGAGGAGTTCAAGAAGCTCGGCGGGAACATCACCGCAAGTGAGACATATCCTCTCGGAACTTCAGACTTCTCATCCTATATCGCCAACGCCAAGAAGTTCAATTCCGACTGCTTCTTCGCTCCCATCAACATCGAGCCTGCGGCTCTGGTTATCGAGCAGTCCAATGCTCAGGGACTCGGGATGCCTCTGCTGGCCGGAGATACTTGGGATTCCAACGTAATCGCCACAGCCGCTACCGGGACCAACCTTGAGATCGCATTCTCAACATTCTTCTACTCCGGAGCCAATGACAAGACCAAGGAATTCACAAAAGGCTTCCAGGATTGGCTCAAAGCCAACCCCGACAAACTGACCGACAACGGCGGAAATGATGCCGTGGCAGCTGTTTCCCCGCTGGGATACGATTCATACTTCGTAGCCCTCGAAGCCATCAAGCTTGCGAATTCTGCTGACCCCAAGGCCATCAATGACGCTCTGTGGAACGTCAAGTATACCGGAGTCACCGGAGAGGTCGCATTTGACAAGAACGGAGACGTCGATAAAGACGCTATCTTCATGGTCGGCATCGACACCGCTACCGGCGCATTCAAGTTCATTACCGAACAAGGCGCTTCTGACTGATCATTACTGACTGATAATCATCCCGGAAAGGGAAAACCAGCGGGGGCTTGAACTAAGCCCCCGCTGTCGTGATAAATACAAAGCTCAATTACGGCTTGAGCCTGACGGAGTGTAACTATGAAAATGGTCCTAACGGCCTTTATCGGAAACGCCAGCTTCTGCTCGATCTTTCAGAGCCTGGCGGCGTTTTTCAAGACCAACCTGCCCTACATACTGGCCGGTATCTCCGTGGGAGGGCAGTATGCCCTCATCGCCATCGGATACACGATGGTATACGGAATACTTAGACTTGTCAACTTTGCACACGGCGACGTGTTCATGACAGCTGGGCTGATCTGCTTCTACTTAAGCCTGGTGACGCCTCTATACGTCAGCCTCCCTCTTACGGCAGCTTTCACCGTGCTGCTCGGATTTACTATTGAAAAGGTCGCATACAAGCCCCTTCGGGATGCACCGCGCACCAGCGCCATGATAAGTGCCCTGGGAATGAGCTATCTCATTCAGAACCTGGCGCTGTACATCACGGGCGGCCTGTCCAAGCAGTACCCACAGATACCATTTATAAGCCGTTCGGTAACGATAGCCGGGGCTACGACCAAGATGGTCACCATAATAACCCCGCCTCTCGTCATCATACTCGTTGCCGCGCTTGTAGCGCTCATCAAGTACACCAAGATCGGAATGGCCATGCGCAGCGTGGCGGATGATTTCGACACTTCGAGACTGATGGGCATTAAAATTGATAAGGTTATCTCCATGACCTTTATCATAGGTACATTCCTTGCCTCAATAGGGTCGATGCTCTACTTTACGAATTATACCGCCATAGTCCCCACTTCCGGTGCAATGCCGGGTCTCAAGGCTTTCGTGGCGGCTGTTTTCGGCGGAATCGGTTCTATCCCCGGGGCTGTAATCGGGGCATTCATCATCGGCATATGCGAAAACATAATCAAAGGCCTGGGATGGACGACTTTCTCTGACGCCTTTACCTTCGCACTGCTGATCATGGTGCTTATCTTCATGCCCTCGGGACTCTTCGGCGAAAAGAAAACGGATAAGGTGTGAGGTGAAAAATGGATAAGAAAAAACAGATCATCATATCCATCGTCCTCATCATCGCGCTTTTTGCGGGACTTTGGATCACGGAACGCTTGGTTGGCACTAACTCGATGCTGATCGTAGTGCTTAAGAAAGCCGTCATATATGCGTTGCTCGTTGCCTCAATAAACCTCCTTCAGGGATTTTCAGGACTTTTCTCTCTGGGAGAAGCGGGCTTCATGCTTCTGGGTGCATACACATATGCGATATTCACGATCCCGGAGGCAGTCAAGGGAAATGTATACCAGTACTATAACGGCGGCCTCATCCATGTAAATCTGCCGGTATGGCTGGCTCTGATTCTGGGCGGACTGGTCGCTGCATTTTTCGCCTTCCTTATAGGCTTCGTTGTATTGAAGCTCAAGAGCGACTATCTGGCAATCGCCACTCTCGGATTTGCCGAGATCCTCAGAGCGGTATTCCAGTGGGATGCTCTTGGCGGCATCACCAACGGCAGTAATATCTTAAGGAGCTTCCCGGGTTTTAAATCCGTATTATACCCGTTCGTTGTAGTCGGACTGTGCATGACGGCAATGATGCTGCTCATCAATTCAAGCTACGGGAGAGCTTATAAAGCCATAAGGGACGATGAGATCGCCGCAGAAGCCATGGGCATCAACCTCTTTAAGACCAAGCTTCAGGCTTTCGTCATCAGTTCATTTTTCGCCGGTATCGGCGGGGGGCTTTTGGCAATGTACCAGTTGACTGTCAAGGCCAGCACGTTCACTTCGGGGCTCTCTGACGAACTGCTACTCATAGCCGTTATAGGCGGAATAGGATCCATGACCGGATCGGTGATCGCCAGCTTCCTTTATGTGGCAGCCAACGAATGGTGGCTCAGATTCCTGGACCAGCCTGCATTCATCGGCACCTTCCAGGTACCCCTGCTTCGTTCCGGCTTCCGTAAGGTCGTCTTCTCCGTGATAATCATGGTGATAGTGCTCTTCTATCAACAGGGACTCATGGGCACCAGGGAATTCTCCATCGTTGGCATTTACGAGAAGCTGACCGGGCTTAAGAAAAAGAAGAAAGTCAAAGCCTCCGGGGGAGGGACTGAGAAATGAGCGAAAGCGCTTTAAGACTGGATAACATAACGATGCAGTTCGGCGGTGTAACAGCCGTTGACAGCTTCTCGATGAATGTAGACAAGGGGGAGATAGTCGCTCTTATCGGTCCGAACGGGGCCGGGAAAACAACTGCTTTCAACTGTATTACCGGCGTGTATACGCCTACCAACGGAGCCGTCTACCTCTTCGATAAGAAGATCGTGGCCAATCACCCGAAAGGAAAAGCCCTGAAAACGTACGGCGGTACCAGCAGGGACTTTGAAAAGGACATTATCGTACAGTCTCCGGATAAGATCACAAAGCTAGGTATCGCCCGTACTTTCCAGAACATCAGGCTCTTTAAGAATGAGACTGTCTTTGACAACGTCCTCGTT
The DNA here is from genome assembly GCA_024685545.1 of Eubacteriales bacterium. Taxonomy (GTDB): domain Bacteria; phylum Bacillota; class Clostridia; order Eubacteriales; family Anaerofustaceae; genus JAAYHF01. Next base: position 7,473 of record JAIKVR010000001.1, read on the forward strand.
GCCAAGCACATGAGGGCGCACCAGAATGTGGTGACAGCCATGCTGCGGCTGAATTTCAGGGAAGAAGAAAGGATGCGCAGAGAGACTGCAGATCTGCTTCATATGCAGGACCTTTACCAGTACAAGGATGAGATTGCCGACAGCCTTCCGTACGGCCTTCAGAGGAGGCTTGAGATCGCGAGGGCTCTTGCAACCGACCCGAAGGTGCTCCTGCTGGACGAGCCCGCCGCGGGAATGAATCCCAACGAAACGGCGGAACTCTCCGAGTTTATCAGGAAGATAAAGGACGAATACAATCTTTCGATACTGCTCATAGAACATCATATGGATTTCGTGAACCAGATCGCCGACAGGATTTACGTTCTGGATTTCGGCAAAAAGATCGCCGAAGGCACGCCGGATGAGATCAATGACAACCCGGCGGTGATAGAGGCTTATTTGGGGGTCGACGATAATGCTTAAAGTTACTGATCTTCATGTGAATTACGGTGGGATCAAAGCCGTCAAGGGCATAAGCTTCGAGGTGCCTGACGGTGAAGTGGTCACCCTTATAGGCGCGAACGGCGCCGGCAAATCAACGACACTTAAGACGATAGCGGGCCTTATCAAGCCCTCCGCAGGCACGATAGAATTCAACGGAGAGGATATCACCGGAAAGAACACCACGGATATCGTGCGCATGGGCATCACCCTTGTGCCGGAAGGCAGAAGGATATTCCCGGATCTTACCGTACTGGAGAACCTCAAGATCGGAGCTTACCTCAGAAACGATGACATCAAGGAGGATATAAACTGGGTCTACGGTATTTTCCCGCGTCTCAAGGAAAGAGAATGGCAGGAGGGAGGCACGCTCTCCGGCGGCGAACAGCAGATGCTTGCTGTCGCCAGGGCACTGATGAGCAGGCCTAAGCTGATGATGATGGACGAGCCGTCTCTCGGACTCTCTCCGATCTTCGTCAATGAGATCTTCAAAGTCATAAACACGATCCGCGCCAGAGGGGTCACGATCCTCCTGATAGAGCAGAACGCCAATATGGCGCTGAGGACCGCGGATTACGGATACGTCATGGATACCGGGGAGATCACCATTGCAGGGACCGGTGAAGAGCTCTCGGGCAATGAACAGGTCAAAAAGGCCTACCTTGGAGGCTGAAAAAAACATTCAGGCAATTAAATAAGAGGTGACGGCTGATATTCCCTTCTTCAGCGGAAATGTCGGTACGCGCCTCTTTTATTTTACAGCAGTTCCATGTCTTCCGACAGTCTCATCTGTATGCCCTCGCTGAACGTCTTGATGTCCGGCAGTTCCGAAAGCGAGGATATCCCCATCATTTTGAGAAATTCTCCGGTGGTTTTATACCCCATCGGTCTGCCCGGCAGATCCATCCTTCCCGACGGAGCTACGAGGCCCCGTTCTACCAGCAGATCCAGTGAGGAGGATGATGAAACGCCGCGTATGTATTCCACATCTGCTCTTGCGACCGGCTGGCGATAGGCGACGATGGCAAGGGTCTCCAGGGCGGCCTGCGAAAGCAGCGGAACCTGTGCGTTTCTTATCACCCTGCGTACCTGGGGAAAATAGTCTCCGCGTGAAAGCATCTGGTATTCGTTCTCCATCTGCACAATCCTGATCCCGCGGCGGGCCTTATCGTAATCGTCCTTCAGTTCCTGAAGTACCGCTGCGGCTTTGCCTTCGCTTATCTCCAGCGCTCTGGCAACAGAAGTGAGCTTCAACGGCTCGCCTGCGGCGAAGAGCACGGCTTCTGCCGCGCATTTGAGTTCATCGTTTCCCATTAATCGCACCCCGTGATCGTTATGTCCCCGTAATTCCCGCTCTGGGCAAGGGCTATCATGTTTTCCTTCAGCATTTCAAGCACCGCAAGGAACATCGATATGATCCGCCCTCGTGACGGTCTCCCCGAAAAGAGCGAGAAGAAGCTTACTATCTTTTCTCTGCCGAGCCTGTCCTTAATAATACCGATGGCGTCAGAGACCGCCAGTTCGTCGCCTATCACCTCGTAGACGGATGCTTCGGCATTCTGCGCATCAAAGCGCACAAGGATCGCTTTCAGCGCATCAACCAGCATGGATGAGTCAACAGGCGCATACTCATCTTTTATAGAAGGGAAGTACTCGCTGTCCCTTCCGATCATGACGCCGAAATATGGTTCCCTCCTGCCGATATAAGAACTTATCGTTTTAAAGATACGATACTGCTCAAGCCTTTCAGCCAGAGCCAGGCGGGGATCCTCCCCCTCGCCGTCCTCAGCATCGCTCTTGGGCAGCATCATCTTTGTCTTAATCTCGATAAGCTGAGATGCTACGACGATGAATTCGCTGGCCAGCTCAATATTGAGCTCCCCGGCAGTGTAGAGATAGCCCATGTATTCCTCGGTGATCTCGGCGATGGGTATGTCGTAGATATCTATTTCTTTCTTGGTTATCAGGCTCAGCAGCAGATCCAACGGGCCTTCAAACAATTCAAAGTGAACTGGCAGCATATTATCCTTCAGGAGATCAGCAATCTATATATATAGTTTATCACCGGATCGATGATCTTGTTCAGAACTCTGGTGAAATATAATATCAGAACGATTCCGTAGAAATACTTCTGGTAGCGGTAAAACATTTGCTCCCATTTCGCAGGCAGTAAGGAAACGAACATCTTCGATCCGTCAAGGGGCGGGAAAGGCAGCAGATTGAAGACTGCAAGCCCCACGTTCAGCTGGCACATAAGAACGAAAAACAGAACAAGATAGATGTTCCATCCGCCTCTGAGGGAAGCCGCCGTCAGCCGTCCGAACAGGACCGCGAGTATAAGATTGGCAGCCGGTCCGGCGGCACTGGTGAGAAAGATCCCTCTTCTCCTGTTCCTAAAGTAGTAAGGGTTTATTGGGACAGGCTTTGCATAGCCTATCTTCAGGAGGATCATCATGACAAGCCCGAAAATATCTATGTGCTTTACGGGATTCAGAGTCAGTCTCCCAGATGCCTTTGCGGTGGGATCTCCGAGAAGAAGCGCCGTATACCCGTGAGCGCACTCGTGCAGCGTCAGAGAGATCAGCGCAGCTACGGCGAGCATGGAATAATACAGTATCGTATCCAGATCCATTTTCATTTCTCCAGCCATACGGGCATCTCATCAAAGGACGCGATATCCTCTGCGGTCTGCTCCCTCTTTATCACCTGAGCCTCATCTCCGTGAAGCAACACTATCTTCGGTATGCCCAGACGGTTGTAATTTCCTGCCATGGAATAACAGTATGCCCCCGTATCCTCAAAGACCATTATGTCTCCGATCTCAGCCTCCGGCAGCATGATGCTGCTGATCAGAGTATCTGTTTCACAGCTGCGTCCGCTTATCCTCGCTTCGTCTGTCGGCAAATCATCCCCGTATTTATTCGCGATGACAGCGTTGTACCTGGACTGATACAGCGCGGGTCGGGGATTGTCGTTGAGTCCTCCGTCAACGCTGATATATCTTCTGACCCCCGGGATGTCCTTGACTGCGCATACCGTATATATCGTGATGCCCGCCGGGCCGATTATATAGCGTCCCGGCTCAACAGCGATCTTCGGGATCGGTATGGAGTACTTGGTGCACAGCCCATCAAGCGTCCGGCTGAAACGGGCGGCGTAGCCGTACATGTCGAATTCCTTCTCATCCGGAAGATAGGGTATGCCGAAACCTCCGCCCATATTGAGCTCATTTACAGTTATGCCTGCCTCATGGAGCTCTTTCACATGCTCCAGCATGATCGACAGCGCAAGGATGAACGGCTCGTCATCCATAATCTGCGAGCCTATATGGCAGTGCAGTCCGGTAAAGTTCAGGTGCTTTGCCTCTTGAACAGCCTTTGCCGCAGGGATCAGCTCTTCGGGCATCAGTCCGAATTTGGTGTCGAGCGTTCCGGTAGTGATGTATTCGTGCGTATGAGGATCGACTCCCGGTGAGACTCTCAGGGCAACGTTGGCCGTTTTGCCCAGTCCCGCAGCGGCGGAATCGATGACCGGTATCTCAGCCGGGGAGTTGATTGCGATGCAGTGAACGCCGCTTTTGATAGCCATCTCTATTTCATCCGGCGTTTTCACGCTGCCGTGACAGATGACCTTCTCCGCAGGAAAACCGGTGGAAAGAGCAGTGAATAGCTCACCTCCGCTGACTGTATCCAGGCCGATGCCGCAATTCTCGACTATACGGCACATGGCCCTGTTGGTAAAAGCTTTTCCGGCGTAGTATACGGATATGTCCAGCCCCGCCGCAGAAAAGGCGTCTTTAATCGTCTTCACTGCGCGTTCGATACGCTCTTCGCTTATAACATACAGCGGTGTGCCGAAATCCTCAGCCAGACTGACCGTATCATGCCCTTCGAAATAATAATGCATCTCCTGCCTCAAATCATTTATCAAGCTTCAGCGAGAATACTCACGCTTCTGTAAGCGGTGAGATGAATCGCACCAGGGATCTGCCGTAAACAAGCAATGAGTCCTAGCGCCTGATAGTCATTGCGTGAGTTCGTCTATGTCTGTCCATTTCGTCTCGTTCAAGGCAGAAATGTCGAACATATGTTTGCAGAATACTCCTTCCTGTGCTACAATAACAGCACAGAGAGGAGCACCGCCATGGGCAACAGGGCATTCAGATACAGAGCGTATCTGACAGAGGATCAGTTCGAACTCGCCATGAAGACCGTCGGTTCCTGCCGCTATGTCTATAACAAAGCCCTGGAATACAGGAACATTATATATCAGAATGAGCGAGTTTCTGTCAGCTACAGCAAGCTTTCGGAATGGCTCACCGGTCTGAAGAATGAGCTGCCCTGGCTCAGGGAAGTTGATTCCATAGCTCTCCAGCAGTCTCTCAGGCATCTTAATACAGCCTTTAAGAACTTCTTTGACAGGAAACAGGGGGCCCCCAAGTTCAAGTCAAAGCATACATCAAGATGGTCATATACCACTATGCGCGTAAACAACAACCTGAGGATAGAAGAGGGCTTTCTGGTCATGCCGAAGCTCGGGAAGGTCAGGATACTGCCTGTACGAGATGTCCCTGATGGATGGAAACTGAAACACGCTGTCCTTACGATAGAGAGGGATAATACTGTGTATATCTCCTGCTGCTTCGAGTATGATGACGTCCCTGTAAGCTATACACCTGATATCAGTAGGGCCATAGGTCTGGATTACAAGTCCGACGGGTTCTATGCCGACTCGGAGGGCAATATCTGCGGTTCCCCGAAATACTTCAGAAAAGCGCAGGACATCCTCACGAAACGCCAGCGAGGGCTGAGGCATAAGAAGAAGGGGTCCAAAAACTACGAGAAGCAGAAGATAAAGATAGCGAAAGCATACCGTCATGTCTCAAACCAGAGGAAGGACTTCTGCCACAAGCAGTCAGCGAAGACAGCCAATTCGTACGACATAGTCTGTGTGGAGGATCTGGACATAAAGGAGATGGCGGGAAAGGACTTCGGCAACGGTAAAGCCACTCTGGACAACGGGTACGGGATGTTCCTTAAGTTCCTCGAGTACAAGCTCAGTGACCGCGGGAAGGTACTGATCAAAGTCGACAGGTGGTTCCCTTCAAGCCAGACATGCCATGTGTGCGGTAATACCGACAGTGAGTTAAAGGATCTGAAGATCCGTCACTGGGTATGTCCTGTCTGCGGGACCTCGCACGACCGTGACATAAATGCCGCAATGAACATCCTTCAGGAAGGACTAAGAGAGTACATGAGGGATACGGCATAGGCATGTGATACAGCATACCATCACGATAGGGCAGGAACTGTCCGAATCCACAACGCCTGTGGAGCCGGCGGCCTCTGTGTACGGCGATACGTCGCCGTATGTAAGCTGCAGCGTTGAAGCAGGAATCTCCCACTTCTCTAAGTGGCGGGAGTGTTCAAGCAAAATCAGCACGGAATTATAAGGAAGGATTATATTTCTGACATGTTTTTTAGGTTTTTACTCCAAACTCCGTAATATATAGTATATAATATTGTTTCAATTGAAGAGTTGAGGACAGAATTATGAAGCTTTTATCTGATGTATTCGAAATCGTCAAAAAAAGGAATCCCGGCGAAAATGAGTTCCTCCAGGCAGTTTCCGAGGTATTCGACTCTCTGGAGGATGTTGCAGCCCGATATCCCAAATACCTGAAAAGCGGTTTATTCGAACGACTCGTCGAACCGGACAGGCAGATTCTATTCCGTGTTCCCTGGACGGACGAGGCCGGAGGCTTCCATGTAAACCGCGGCTTCAGAGTGCAGTTCAACGATGCCATCGGCCCGTATAAAGGCGGCCTTAGATTTTCACCTCAAGTCAATCTGAGCGTCATCAAGGCACTGGGC
>JAIKVR010000080.1 GCA_024685545.1 Eubacteriales bacterium
CTGCAAACGTATGTTCGATTTTCTGTCTTATACAAGACGAGATGGACAGACATAGAAGAACTCACGCAATGACTATTGGACTCAGATGTAATGCTCAGCTTTCAGCGGGCCCATGGTGCAATTCATCTCACCGCTTACAGAAGCGGGAGTATTCTCGCAGATTCTTGATAAATATGTGTTCTTTTAAGTTATTTTCATGATTATAGCACCGCAGCCGCGTATTAGACCGTTATCCGGCATAATTGCGTATCATTATTGATGAATACTCAAAGTATCCCCGTCAAACATAAAGCTTCATAGTTCAGCATTGCATTGCCATAGGCAAACATTTGTTCTATAATATATCTGCAAGCAGAAAGGAGGGTTCCATGGAAAAGGCATATATCGCGATAGACCTGAAATCCTTTTACGCGTCTGTGGAATGCAACGAACGAGGGCTGGATCCGCTCACGACCAACCTTGTCGTCGCAGACAAGAGCCGCACGGATAAAACGATCTGCCTTGCGGTCTCCCCTTCCCTGAAATCCTTCGGAGTGTCGAGCCGCCCCAGGCTTTTCGAGGTGCTCCGCAAGACAGATGAGATCAATGCCGAGAGGCGCATGAGAGCTCCGGGTCATAAGCTCATCGGAGAATCGAATGATCTCAACGAACTGCAGGCGCACCCTGAAAAAGCACTTTCATTCATTGTTGCCACGCCGCGCATGGCTTATTATATCGACTACTCCACGCTGGTCTACAACGTGTATCTCAAATACATCGCGCCGGAAGACATCCATGTCTACTCGATAGACGAAGTGTTTATTGACGCTACGAAATATTTAAGGACATACGGCATGACCGTGCACGAGCTGGCCATGACGATGATAAGGGACGTATTGAGGGAAACGGGCATTACCGCTACAGCCGGCATCGGGACGAATCTGTATCTCAGCAAGATCGCCATGGACATCGTAGCCAAGAAAATGCCTGCAGACAGGGACGGCGTGCGCATCGCGGAACTTGATGAGATGAGCTACAGACGCGAGCTCTGGGATCACAGACCGTTAAGCTCATTCTGGCGCATCGGCAGAGGCATATCCTCCAGGCTCGAAGCGAAGGGCATCTTCACCATGGGCGATATAGCCCGAACTTCTCTTACAAAGCGGGGCGAGGACATGCTCTACAGCATGTTCGGGATCAACGCAGAGCTTTTGATCGATCACGCATGGGGATGGGAGCCCTGCAGGATGGAAGATATAAAGGCATACAGGCCCGAGAGCAGCAGCCTGAGCTCAGGGCAGGTCCTTTCCCGCCCGTACAGCTTCGAGAAAGCAAAGCTTGTGACAAGAGAGATGACAGACCAGCTGGTACTGGATCTTGCGTCGAAGAAACTGTACACCGATCAGCTGGTGCTCACGATAGGCTATGAATCGCTGGAAAACCAGAACAAAGCAATGACTTACGATGGCGAGGTCAGCGACGACTGGTACGGCCGCACGATCCCGAAACACGCGCACGGCACCGCAAATCTAAGCGGTAAGACTTTTTCCACGAGGCTGATAGAACAGGCAGTCATGGACCTTTACGACAGGATAGTTGACAGGGATCTTTATATAAGGCGCATCAACGTCACCGCCTGCCGTCTGACGGATGAGGAGACCATGAAAAAAGAGAAAAGCTGCGAACAGCTGTCCATGCTCTCGATGATCGATAATAAAGCGGAAGAAGCGGAAGAGAAAGAACTGGCAAAGGAACGCAGCCGTCAGGATGCCATCCTAAAGATAAAGCAGAAATACGGAAAGAACTCCATCCTGCGGGGCATGGACCTGGACGAGGACGCAACTGCCATCACCCGCAACAGCCAGATCGGAGGGCACAAAGCGTGAAAAACATAAGGGACGATTATTCAGATATCATAGATCTGCCTCATCATCAGTCAAAAACCAGGAAGCATATGTCTCTGCATGACAGAGCTGCGCAGTTCGCACCGTTCGCGGCGCTTACAGGGTACAGTGAAGCGATCAGGGAGACCGGAAGACTGACAGACGAAGCCCCTGATATGAGCGATCAGGCGAAAGCCGAACTTGATGAAAAACTTGAGATGCTTCGCTTCCTGCTTCCTCAACTGCCTGAAATCACCATGACATTCTTTACCGAAGATGAACGGAAAAGCGGCGGAAGATATGAAAAGATCACCGGAAAGGTCAAGCGCATCGATGAGGCTTCCCGAAGGATAATAATGGAGCTGGGAGAACAGATAGAGATCGACAGGTTGACGGGATTGGAATTCGAAAATAGCTGAACATATACAGATGACGAAGACCATGAATAACAGAGAAATCCTGCTATACTGAAAATGAAAAAAAGAGGACGGACAGATCATGCACGAAAGAGACAGAAACAATACACAAAGCGCTGACCGGGATGCCGTGATAATCCGAGCGAGCATGATCGGGATAGCGGTGAATATGGTACTGGCAGGGGTCAAAGCCGCAGTCGGTCTGGCCTCTCACTCTATCGCGGTTGTGCTGGATGCAGTAAACAACCTCTCGGACGCACTTTCAAGCGTAATAACGATCCTGGGCGCCAAACTGTCGGGAAAGCAGCCGGACAAAAAGCATCCTATGGGATACGGGAGGGTGGAATACCTGAGCGCAACGGTAGTAGCCGCGCTGGTGATTTACGCAGGCATCGCTGCCCTGTACGAATCAGCAGTGAGGATCATTATCCCCGAGACATCGGAGTATACCGCGGTTTCAGTGATAATGATCGGGCTGGCAGTAGCAGTGAAACTGCTCCTCGGCCGCTATGTAAAAAGACGGGGGGAAGCGGTAGGTTCCGATTCGCTACGGGCCTCCGGGACCGACGCCCTATCCGACGCTGTTCTGTCCGCTTCCGTATTGGCATGCGCATTGATCAAGACACTGACCAGAATTTCCCTGGAGGCGTATATCGGGGTGATCATCTCCGTGTTCATCATCCGCTCGGGCGTGGGCATCATCCGCGAAACGATCAGCGAGATAATCGGTCAGCGCACGGACACAGAACTGAGTCAGAAGGTCAAGGAACTGATATGCCAGGAAGACGGTGTGTTTGGCGCATATGACCTGTTTCTGAACAACTACGGGCCTGACCGCTATTACGGCTCCGTAAATATTGAGGTCGCGGATTCCGCCACAGCTGCACAGATCGACCAAATGTCCAGACATATCAAAGGCAGGGTCTACTGGAAGGCAGGTGTTACGCTCACTGGGATCGGCATATATTCCCGCAACACAACGGACGCAGAGGCTGTCCGGCTCCGGGAAGAAATCGAAAAGAGTGTCATGTCGCGGAACGAAGTCCTTCAGGTTTACGGATTTGATATTTCTGCCGACATGCAGGAAATACAATTTTATGTAGTGTTTGATTTTGGATTGGATTATAAGACCGAACTGGCAAAGATAACGGAGTATCTGGAAACACTGTATCCGAAGATACGTTTCAGACTGGCTCCTCACGTGGATATTTCCGACTGAATTCAGAATGAAAAGAGAGCATTGCAGTATGACAGAAAAAGAGATTTTTTCTACGACAGGACATCTCAGCGCAGATGAAGCCGTGACCGGAGTGAAGGCTCTTGGCTTAGTCGATCTGGAAGGAGCGAAGACGAAAGCGATCATCGTGGAGTATGTACTCCCCATTGACGGCGAGAGCGTGGGAGTGAACACCTACGAGATCACAAATTACACGCTTTTTCAAATAAAAGAAAACGGCTATGACCAAGCCATTGAAATGGATTACGACGGTGTTCCGGGAAATGAGGGAACCATAGAGCGCGTGTATGTAAATGACAAGCCTGTTCTGTCCGAAAAAAACGGCGTTAACGAAGGCCGGTACGTGATCATCGAAGTAAACACAGCATATATGCTATCCGGCCAGAATCTGAGCTACACAGCCAGCCTGATAGCAGGCGCAAGACAAATCGATCAGGTTAAGACCTCAGACGGACGGACGGTAACTCCGAATACGAGGGAAATCAAGAACTACACAGAATCAATGCAGCCGGATTTCAGAGGCAACATACGGCTGGTACGCACTGTGAACAAAGAAGGCTTTCTTCTTCCGGAGTTTGGCCCGGACAGCGGCTGGACGCAATACCATATCGGTAACGGCGCATTCAGGGCGACCCATTGCTACAGCGAGTATACAGGTCATTATGAAGACTTCGAGCTGCCCTATTCTCTTTTCGTACCGCCTGCGAAGCTACTGGAAGCCAACAAAGGCAAGGTGGGTCTGATCATCCATATGGAACACGCCGGCAGCAACGATTCCGATCCCATGGCTGCGGTCACGTCCTCCCGTGCAGCAGTTCGGCTGGCACAGATGGCCTCTCAAAAGGAACATCCCGCTATCGTAGTGGTGCCGCAGGTGGAGGAGAGCCGCCGCTCCACGGACGATATGGTAGCCTCCAGCGAAGTCAACACCGCTGCATTCGAATTGCTTGACGCGCTTTTGGAAACCTATGCGGATTATATTGATATCGATCGCATATATGGAACTGGCCAATCCATGGGCGGCATGACGATCCTGAACATGGCTTCTCAGCGCGATCACTTTTTTGCAGGCATCGCAGTAGCAGGCGCCCAGTGGTCCAACAGCTACGCTAAACCGTTCCAGCATAACGGTGCCCCTGCGCGTTCACCGGAAAATGATCCTATCAGTTTCAGCGGCAGCGTGGATTCAGACAATTATCTCAACTGGTATTATATGATCTCCGATGCCAACGTCCTCGTTCAAACCTGCGCCGATGACGCGATGGCCACAGCGGAATGGTGCTGTGCCAAAGAGTATCTGGAATCAGCCGGAGGCCATATCTCGTACTCCGAATGGGATCCATGGCTGGAAGTCGACGAACAGAACGCAATGGGGCGTGCACTTCTGGACAGGGACACTTCGGGACCCGGCTTAGGGATCACCTGGGTGTGCTATACCCGCGGGTCACATATGTCCACCTGGAAGTACGCTTACAGAGTGGATTTTGCATTGGAATGGCTTTTTAGGCAAAACCGCTTGACTGCGATCAACCGGGGCAAGCTGGGACAGCTGAAAAACCTCTGGTTGGGCAGAGACGATACAGGTGTGATCCGAAGCGGGTCTGGGACAGCGAAGCTGAATTCGGCACAGTTCACACCTCGCGGTGCCAGCAACCATTATGGTGAAGGCTGGACGCCGGTATCCGTGGTCAATGCTTTGCTTTCTGATGAAAATACCAGAGATACGGAGGAAGTCCGCAGGCTTTATGCCCTTCTGAGCAAAGAAGAAAAGGCTCAAATCAAATCTTAGATCGATTACTTGTCTCCGAACACTGCGCGGTAGTCTTCCTGGAATTTCACTATTCCGGCATCAGTCAGAGGAGGGCTGACCATCTGCATAAGTATCTTATACGGCACCGTGGCTATATCTGCACCTGCCAGAGCGCAGTCGGTGACATGGATCGTGTTCCTGATTGAAGCAGCTATGATCTCAGTTTTTACACCTCCGACAGAGAATATCTCCGATAACTCACGCACAAGGTCGATGCCGTGCATGTTGATGTCGTCTATTCTTCCGAGGAACAGGGATACATAGCTTGCCCCGGCCGCCGCAGCAAGGAGCGCCTGATTGGACGAAAAGATCAATGTGCAGTTGGTCCTTATCCCTTCTCTTTCGAGTATCTTTATGGCTTTGAGGCCTTCATCTGTCATCGGTATCTTTACGACCATATTCTGATGAATCGCTGCAATTGCTTCTCCTTCCTCGACCATGCCCCGGCAATCCGTGGTGGTGGCTTTTACTTCACCGGAAATGGGTCCGTCAACGATTTCGGAGATCTCCTTTAAGACCTCCATATAGTCCCTTCCCTCCCTGGCGATCAGCGACGGGTTCGTCGTAACACCGGAGATTATCCCCATGTCATTTGCTTCAATGATCTCATCCACATTGGCTGTGTCGATAAAAAACTTCATATATCCTCCTTAAAAGGCAGAAGCCATATAAAAAACTGACAATTTCATTATACATCATGTTTGAACGATTATTCCTGGTGACCATTCCTGATAGCGTATCCGGTAAATCGCATTCTACGGGGTCCGTCGGATAATGAGTCATGCATTAATACAGGCAGGTACAGACTCGAATGGACAGCATCCGGTATTTATCAAGCTTAAGCGAGAATACTCCCGCTTCTGTAAGCGGTGAGATGAATCGCATCAAGATTTTGCCGAAAGCTTAGTAATGAATCTAAGAGCCTATAATAGTCATTGCGTGAGTACGTCTATGTCTGTTCTTTTTGACATGAATAAGGCAGAAAATCGAACATATGTTTGCGAAATATTCCCTCCTGTGCTACAATAACAGCACAGAGAGGAGCACCGCCATGGGCAACAGGGCGTACAGATACAGGGCGTATCTGACAGATGATCAGTTCGAACTCGCCATGAAAACCGTCGGTTCCTGCCGCTATGTCTATAACAAAGCCCTCGAGTACAGGAACATTATATATCAGAATGAGCGAGTATCTGTCAGCTACAGCAAACTTTCCGAATGGCTCACCGGTCTGAAGAATGAGCTGCCCTGGCTCAGGGAAGTCGATTCCATAGCTCTCCAGCAGTCGCTCAGGCATCTCAATGATGCCTTTAAGAACTTCTTCAGCAGGAAACAGGGAGCCCCCAAGTTCAAGTCAAAGCATACCTCAAGATGGTCATATACCACCATGTGTATAAACAACAACCTGCGGATAGAAGAGGGCTTTCTGGTCATGCCGAAGCTCGGGAAGGTCAGGATACTGCCTGTACGAGATGTCCCTGATAGGTGGAGACTGAAGAACGCTGTCCTTACGATAGAGAGGGATCATACTGTGTATATCTCCTGCTGCTTCGGGTATGATGACGTCCCGGTAAGCTATACACCTGATATCAGTAAGGCCATCGGACTGGACTACAAGTCCGACGGGTTCTATGCGGACTCTGAGGGCAATATCTGCGGTTCACCGAAATACTTCAGAAAAGCCCAGGATATCCTGACCAAACGCCAGAGAGGACTGAGGCATAAGAAGAAGGGGTCCAAAAACTACGAGAAGCAGAAGATAAAGATAGCGAAGGCATACCGTCATGTCTCAAACCAGAGGAAGGACTTCTGCCACC
>JAIKVR010000076.1 GCA_024685545.1 Eubacteriales bacterium
ATTTCGATAACTGACCCCGGATCAGAGCCGCCATTATCTGTCCAAACTTTCTCACAGTTGAAATTGTGCGTGCTCGGCCGTGTATTTTGATTTCGATTCCCTTTGCCCTGACCCTGGAGATACTTTTCCATATCTTTGCTGTATGGTTTTCGGATCGGGTCTAAGTTGAATTTCCAAGTATCGCCTTTTGCAAGCCAAAAACAATACTCGTGTGACTTCTTTGTCCTGCCGTACCCGCCCCTTGAGTAGACATTGGGTGGCGTAGCCGGATTATACCAGATGTAGTCTCTGACAAGATGAAAACCCGTTTCTTTACAGAGTTTGAGCAATAATTCAAATACATAGAGGTGCTGGAAGCCGTCGACCACTTTGTCGCTAATATTTAACACAAAACTGCCGTTTTCCTTTAGGACTCTATATATCTGTTTGCCTTTCGGCATAAACCAATCCACATAGTCATCCGGAGATATCATTCCGTCCAGCAGGCCATAGTCTCTTTTGTCGGCGTATGGCGGTGATGTCAAGACAAAATCCACGCTTTCTGCAGGTAACCGCTTCATCACAGTTTCACAGTCCCCAGTAATAAACCGGTTAACTGCATTTTCAATTCTTTTATAATTAGCCATTATGTGTTCGCCTCACCTATAGTTTTTTTCTCTGCACAGTCACACTGTGATATTTCCATGATGTCCGAAATATCACAGTTTAAGGCGTCACATATACGGACCAGAACGTCCGTAGTAACATTCTCGTTTTTTGCGAGCTTTGCCATACTCGCAGAACTGATTCCAGTAACAGCGCGCAGATCTTTTTTCTTAAGATCCCTGTCAATCAGCAATTTCCATAGTTTTTTATAGCTTACTGTAGCCATAAAGCATTCCCTTCTTCAACCAACCGTATATGTGCAGCGGAATCGCAAATCTTCGGACTTCTTTTGCAAACTTATTTTTGCATTCGCGAACATTATACGCTTTTGCTGGGACGATATCAATACCCGGATATGGTTCACAGAAAAGTTACAACCAAGAGTGTCGAGGATTACCGTCTGACTGTTGACTTTTCTCGGCTGCTGGGATATAATAGCACCGTAAGCTGTTCGGCTAACAGATAACAATTATTGAAGGGAGAACGACAATGACAAATCAGGAAAGGAGTTTCGGAGAGGTTCTTCACTTGCTTCGCGAGAAAAAGGATGTAACACTACGAGAACTGGCAAGAAAAATCAATGTGTCCGCGCCTTTTCTCAGCGATGTGGAGAAGGGCCGTAGAGCACCGTTAACTGCTGAGCGCCTTGAAGCTGCTGCCCAAGCTCTTAATCTTGATAAAGAGGAGGAGCGGGAACTGTATGATGCTGCGGGAAGACAGCGGAAAACAATAGCACCAGATCTTCCGGATTACATCATGGAGCGGGAGTATGTCAGCGCTGCGCTCAGGACAGCCAGAGATCTTGATGCCGGTGAAGAAGAATGGCGTAAATTTGTGGAAGATCTGAAACAGCGGAGAGGGTAAATTGAATGTACAGACCTGAACTCAAACACAAGGCAAACGGCATCCCCATTGTTTCGAATAAGGAACTGGACCAGATCGGCGAGCGAATGGCCCTCGATTTTGATCCTTCTCTGCTGCTCGATCCTCACCCGGTAGACATCGACAGGTTTATTGAAAAGTACCTGGGCCTTCACCTTGATTACATGTACCTGTCTCACTGCGGGGTGTACCTCGGAACAACGGTTTTTCAGACAACTGACTACCTTCCTATTTATGATCCAGTGGAACACCGGGCAGATTATGCCCATGCTGATGCAGGCACAATAATTATCGATAGCTCCCTCGAAGAAGAAGGGCAGGAGCACAGATACCGTTTTACTGCCGGGCATGAAGGTAGTCATGGGATACTGCATCCGAGCTATTTCCTAAATACGATCGGTTCTGAGCACCGAGATGAAACCGGGATATATGTGCGCTGCAGAGCAGATTTCAAAACCTGTAGACAGAACGGCTTGTTATTGCCCATGAGCGATGACGAGAGAGTTGAACAACAGGCAAACAGATTGTCTGCAGCTATTCTCATGCCCCAGAACTCCGTCAAGCTGCTTTTTGCCAGAGACCCTTACAACCGACAGGGGTCGTGGCTTTACTCCGCCTTAGATCGGATGAGCGAAGTGTTTGATGTGTCAGCCGAGGCCGCGTTCTATCGCCTCAAGGATCTGGAAATAATCGATGATAGAGCCCGGTTTCCTTTTTAATCCGGTGATCCATTCATTTTTTTACCTCTCACGTTAGCCGTGAAGCTAACAGCTATCAAAGAGAAATGTATCGCGCCTAACAAATATGTATTGACACGATACACTTTAAGCGATATAATACAAGCAGCAAGTTGAAAAGGAGCAGCACGATGAGATATATAGAATTGCAATCGGAATTTGACTCCCTCCCGGATCGCCTGTCCGAGAGACTGATGGTCACGAAGAGGGACGTACAGTGGGAGCTCGATTACCGGCTGAACACCCTGTATGAATTTGCAGGGAATGACTCCTGGCATTCGGGAAAGTATTACGCGCTTCTGAAGGATCAGATAAGGAATTTCAAAAGGAAGCTGGAGTTGACCGTTTTACCCCGAACTCTTGAGGACTGGTGGCGCTACACCTACGAGTTGTCGCATAAAGGCGTCCGGCTCTATGTTGAGCACATCAACACCATCTGGTTAAACGAGGATACTGGTGAGCTCGATGAAGAGACTGTGGACCAGGTGTTTCCGCTCATCTCCTACGATGCCAGAATGCTGACCGTGGACGAGTATGCCAAACTCTACGATGTTGAGCCCGTCACCGTAAGGCAGTGGATTCGCCGAGGGAAAATCCGGGAGGCAGAAAAGGCTGGAAAAGAGTGGAGAATATCTGAGCTTACTGATGTTCCTCGCAGAGCCCGCTATGAGCCCGCCACTTACAAGTGGATCAGCCGGTTAAAAGACGTACCTGATGAGTTTTCATTCTTGTCGGATTACACCAACATCGATATCCGGAAGCGTGAACTGAACGTCGCGGAAGAAGCCCCTGAAATCACCTACATTGCGTTCCTAACGTCCAGAGCCGAAAGAGGCGATGGTGTAACGGTACGTCTTACGGATGAAGCCCGTGACCGCCTTGAAACCTATCTGATTGCGAATCCTGATGTGTTGTTCACTGGCAACACGCGGTCCTTCTCCTACAAACACGAAGAGCCGAGCGATGAGGACGGTGACGTGAATGAATGATAGGCTTGCTGTGAATACAAACGGGCAAGCGGCTATGACACAGAAGTTCCTTCACACCATATGCTGTAACAGCTGCGGAACTGTTCTCAGCAAATCCTACAGTGGCACAGAATCGTATGTGCGTTGCCCTAAATGCCAAGCGGATCTGTATTACACTGTTGAGGATGATGGCCCCACGATCCGCATGATAAAGAAGCCAAAGAACCTACCCGTCCCCCCGGCGGCATCGCCGGAATAGAATAATGAACAGCGCAGAAGGCACGAACTCGGCTCGAATCGTTAGGGTGCCCGCGCAAAATCAAACCTAACGAAGCATTGAATCCGGCTTGAATCGGAAAGACTGCCGACAGGTATCTACCCTATCACAGGGGTAGTATATCTGTCGGCTTTTTTTCGTCCTCGGCATGACGTAAAAAGGCCGAACATAGCCAGAACTGCGGCACCTGCAATCCAGTGCACGGGAGCGCAGGGAGTATCGCGGCGGCAGTGATGGCGAGAAGTATACACCAGGGAAGCCAGCAACGCGATCTGCTGGTCACCTTCAGGAAACGGGGATAAGCCCCGCAGAGGTGACCGAATGATATTACTGGCGCGCCATACAGGTTGTCTCCGTTTCCGCAAAACGGAAAGGAGCCAATCTATATGGCAAACAAAGAAAAGGCTACGCTTGAGGCCGAATTCAAGCACGGTACGTCGATCGGGGAACACGGGCAGACCTTGTACGATTGCCCGATCGAGATCAACAACAAAGCGGACCTTGACAACTTTGGCATCACCTGGGACGACTGCCGGTTCCTGCACTTCAACGGCAGCCAGCACATGAGGGTCTACTTTTTCCGGACGGAGAACCGCGAGCTCGCCGAAGAGCAATGGGCATACATCGACACAGTGCATTCGAGCGGATTTGCGAGCATGCGCTGCATGGTCCCCGGCCGGAAGAAGCCCTTCATCAAATGCCCCACGACCAATTCCTGCGCGAGATGCCCGTATGGTCGGAAGCCGGAGGAGAAGCAGTCTCCAGTGATCTCGCTGGACGGTCTGCTCGAAGACGGCTACGAGCCTGCCCCAGCAGAATCCATCGAGCATCAGGTCTTGAGGAAAATCGAGTACGAAGAGATCCAAGCTCGGATGGACGCTGAAGACCCCCGGATCGCGCTGGCGTTCGAGGGGAAAGAACTGTACGGGGAGACGGTGCAGGAGATCGCTGCCGAACTTGGCGTGTCCGCGCCGAGGGTCTACCAGTTGATTGCCAGAGCCAAGGAAATCGGAAGAACTTATCGTGAGGAGACAGTGTAATGGACAAAGTTGAGGTAATTGAGAGAATGATGAATTCTGAGAACGGCGGCCTCTATGCCGCCATCGGTGGGATCGTGCTCGTCTACGGCATCGACCGTGTAACGAAGAGCCGGTACAAGGTTGACGCGAGGAAGGAGTCCTTCACGCTCGCGCCCGCCGCTGTGATGGACGGTCCCGAAGAAAAGCCCGCAGAAGAATCTGAGGACCAGCAGGGCTAAAAACAGAAAAAGGCGGTGTCGGAACTGATCACTCCGGCACCGCCGATTTTATACTATCAAACAATCACACGATTGAATCAACCATAATGAGGGATACTCTCTGCTAAAGAATTAGGATATGTTGATAGGAATCAGATATTTCCTT